>JBBQIT010000027.1:0-16961 GCA_038325205.1 Bdellovibrionota bacterium | reverse complement strand
TAAGCCGTGAGAATATCTGAACCCGAGATCCAATCGACCGGGAAATATTTAGCTAAGCCGTCGTGATCTAGATAACTCGGTAAATCATCAACAATTCCCTTCCAAAGCTTTTTGTCTTGCAGAGCAATCGCTTTCGAAACTCTCTGTTCCAAACAACTATAGGGGTAGCCGCTCATGTAATCACGGACACCGTCTAGTCCCGTGAGGAGCGTGGAATCTAGAATGATACGAACGCCGCCTTTTCCGGGCAAAGCATCCTTAGGGCGTGCCACAGGAACCTGGAATTTCCCTTCGATTTGGGTGAGCGTCGCTTGCCAGACTTCGGTAGGAACGGCAGCGAGTACCTTTTGCGTGATATTCAAACGATCAGAAGCACTCCCTTGAGTGTCCTTCGCGTTGATCTGATATTTCAGAGACGTAATGTTATTGGGAATGTCCACAGTCCAGCGAACCACTTTTGCTTCATTCGCTGCCAGTGCTACGTTGGTATTAAGATCGATAACTCCCGTTGCTTTGCCGGAAAGTGAGACTTTCATCGCTTTATCGGTGGTATTTCGTAAAGTGAGTTCGTAGGGCAAGTGATCGCCTTCACGTACTAAAGGTGGAACCCCGGAAAGAATCATGAGATCTTGCGTGGTCTTTACCGTCGCATATCCCGTTCCGAAACGATCCATTCCAGAATGCGCAATCACTGCCACTTTAAAGCTGGTTAAAGAGTCATTCATCGGAAATTCAATTTCCGCTTCGCCTTTATCATCGACGGTTACATTGCCATTCCAGTACAGCATGGTGTCGAAGAGCTCCCGAGCCGGTGCTTTTCCGCCGTCGCCACCGGGGGCTTGGGCCTTCAATCCGAAGTGTCGTTTGCCGATCACTTCCCCTTGGGCGGTAAAAGTGTCTACTTCGTAGCCTCGACTTTGCATCATCGCGGCGAGGAGGTTCCAACTGTCGTTCGACTTTAGCTGTAAGAGTCCTTCATCGATGGCGGCGATCGCGAGCTCAGTGCCCTTGGGCAAACTATCTCCATTGGATGCTTTAATTTGAACTTTATACCGGCTCTTCTCTCTCACTTGATAGACGTCTTTAGTGGGAGTGACCCGAACGTTCAGCTCGTGGTCTTTCCATCCAATATTAATTTCGGAAAGTCCTAATTTATAAGCGGGTCTACCGAGATCTACGAGAGCCGTAGGCTGAACATCCCCTACTCTTCCTCGAATCACCAACGCAGATACAAAAATGTTAGGGGCGTAGTTGGGCTTGATAGGAATTTCTATCAGGGGCTTTTTGCCAGAGAGCGGGACTACGAACGAGTCCATCACTCCTTCACGCTCGACTGTCACTAGGGCGGTTGCTTCCCGAAAAGGCATGCGAACTTGGAAAACCGCTTTTTGTCCGGGCTCATAGTGTTTGTGTTCGGGTAGAAGATCGATGCGATCTGAATCTTCCTGCGTAAACCACCACTCGTCATTGTCATAAACCCAAGTCGAAGCATTAGCGTAAGCCTCGCGGCCCGCGCTATCGGTGGTTTTGGCTTCTAATAATAGGTTTCCGCCCACTGGGGGGGGCGTTTCGCAAGTGAGAAGCCCCTTTTCATCTGTTTTTCCGGAGCATGCTTTTCCCTGACGCTTTAGCTGAGTTTTATTCTCGTAGGAATAGAAACCGCCGACGAGACGCTTTCGATGGGAAAAGTTTTTAGACTCGATAAAATCCACAGAGATAGGAGCATTAGCCGCTGCTTTACCACGGAGATCGGTGACCGCGACTTTAAACTTCAGAGACTTCTTCGTTGCGAACCAGCCATCCGGTTTTACGGCGATGAGTCGACCAGAAGTATAGAGAGTCACCGAGCGAGAAACCGTTTGCGTTTCTCCGTTGGGATCTCGGTATTCCATCTCTATCTGCAGAGATTGATTCTTGTCGGCATTTTTTGGATCTATGGCAATTGTCGCTTTGGCAGTTCCGGATTGATCTAACGTGAGGTTCTGTTTCTCGGCTTTACTGGACCCTTCGGGACCCGTGGTGCTTTGCGGATTCGAAGGATCCATATCGATCTCTTCTTCTCCGGGAGCTAACGCCTCGCCTTGAGGGTTTTTAACTTTACCCGTCCCGAAATTGAAATCTTCAAAGTCAGAGAAGCCGAAGGCGGGAGCTTCCGAAAGCTGGTGTCTAATCTGTACGGGAATCTTTGCCGCAGCTCCCCCCGCCAAGTATTGGACCGACATGTCCACACGAACCGATTGAGGATGTACTAATTCGCCTGATGGAGTTTTAAGCTGGCCTTTCATCAAAGGAACTCGAAACTCTTCGACACGAAACTGACCTACACTCCACATCTCATTTTCGCCGCTAGTATTGCGATGTCTTCGGTAATGCATTCCTTTCGACTTCTGTCCGGGGCTATTCTCTTCTGAGGCGTCTTTCCCCATTAGATCTGTCGGATGCGCAACTAGTTTAACGCTGTAGATGCCGAGCTTAGCGCCTTTAGGAATGGACCAAGTCGACTCCGAAACGTTTCCTTTTCGCCAGGAAATAGGCAATTCATAAGTCTGATTGCTTTCCTCATGCGTGACCTGGAGGGCTTCGGGTAGTTCGTTGTCTGCGACGCCGCCCATGCCATTTCGATTGTGAGCTCGAAAGAAATGCTTCATGTGAACCGTTTCTCCCGCGCGAAACAGCGTGCGGTCAAAGACGGTTGAACCGTAGTGTGGGGTTAAGGTATAGGCGCCTGGGACGTTAAATCGCCAAGACTCGATTCCTTTATTCCAACTCGAATGGACGAAAGAAAGGTCATCGTCCTTTTCGGCAGTGATAAAAAGTCCGGAAGTGTAGGCGCCGTAGCCTTCCTCGTCCTGTCGACAAGAGGTGGAGGCATCCTTAGGCAAAGACTTGTCGATAAAGGCGATGCCCTGGTCGTTAGTCTTATCCGTTATTAGAGGAGCGCCATTGCAGTCGCGGATGGTCACTTTCGCTCCCGCTACTGGTTTTGCATCGTTCAGACTGGTAACCCAAACTAAAGAGGATTCTCTTCCTCGTTTGAAATGGACCGAGAGATTGGTGACGAGCACAGAGGTCACGACGTACATAGGGCCAGGATTTCCCAGGAGGGAGGCGCCCAGTTTTTCACTGGCAAACTCGACGACATAAAAGCCCGGCTTCTTGAGGGGGATCCCCACGACTTCAAAGGCGCGCTCGCCATTTGGTTTTTTAACGACAAGAGGCTGAGACTCTTTCGTGTCAGAAAACACGGAGACTTCTCGTTTAGCTTGCATTACCTTCCGCAACCAAGAAACCGTTTGTGGAAATTCGCTGCCATTGGCTCTTACGACTTTTCCTTGAAGGGTGTCGGGTTGGCCAAGCTTTGCGTGAAGTTCGGCTTCTACGTTTCTAACCGTTACCGGAAGAATAGCTTCGGGCTTGGATTCTAATATTCCAAACTCCGCAGGAAATTTAATGAGAGGAGGAAAATCAGCGGTTGCTACGTCGAGCGGAAATCTTTTGAGATTAAAGAGCGGTCTTCCGGCGTCGTCTTTAAAATTCTTGGGAAGTAGGATCTGAAAGTTTGTCTTTTCGGGTAGCGGTGCTTTAAAAACAACGGAGCTAACTCCGTCCTCATCGGCGGGAGCCTGCTGCGCCACATAGGGTTTCCATTGTTTTCCATCTTTAGATTTAAGTCTCACTTGCTTAGCCAAGGACCAGGGCACTTCAGCGTTAAAGCGCAGATACATGGAAGAGATCGGAAGGCAGGCAGCATTCGCATTTTCTCTTTCGCAGCTAAAATCTGCGCTGAACTCACTGCGCGAAGTATAGGGATGGCTTTGGGCTTTGGTGGTGGGCACCCCCTCTTTGGTGGTGATTCCGGTATCCCAGACCAGGGTAACCTGCGTGTTTGGCGGAAACTGCCGACTGGCCTTGAGGTACAGTTCGGCCACGCCCTTGCGGCGAGTTCCGACGCGAGACGCTCTTCCAAATTTATGTGCCCACAGTTTTACTTTTGAAGTGAAGGTGTTTGCCCCTTCTTTGCGGGGATCTTCTGGTAGGATTTCGACGGGAACTCGTTCATTAACTCCTTCAATCTGGAAGTAAGCATGTTCCAAAACACTCTTGGGGTCGGGAACGGCATCGAGGGTGAGAATGAAAATTTGGTTTTCATCAATACTTCGGCTTCCTTCCCAAGGCTCCGTTCGCTTGATCGCAGGTCCCCCGGTATTGAATTTAAACTCCTTGTTCCCCTCTAAATCGCCGCCTGCTACCGATTTAGTGCCGGCCTTTACCGTGAATGAGCAAAGAATTCCACCTGGCAGGTCTTTTTCAAAATCATACACCCAGTTTTTGGCGTCTGCCCAACGTCCGTGTCCTGGAGCGCCGCAACGAATCTCGAAGGGGTCGGGAAGCCTCGGATCTCCCATGGCTATCATGGCTTCCGAGAAGGAGACTCTCACTTGCCTCACGTCCTTGACCTCTCCTTCGGGAGAAAAGGTCACGACATTGGGGCCGGCATTAGCCGCCTGTAGGAACCATGTCGACGCGAGGATGAATAGGCTAAGGGAAAACGACGCTTTGGGGTGTTTCACGTGGGTAGCTCCCATCGCGAATGAACTCCCGCTCTACCGGAACTAGCCACCTGCAAATGGCGTCTTTTCGGGGCGGAAGACTTCGCGGTGCGGAGATTCTACCAACACTCATCCGTCTCAAAAAGGGATTTGATTCATGCCCTCAAACGAAATTTTTAAGGGCTATTCGCGGTAATCTTCAGCGCGAATATTGTATTTTTGGAGCTTTCTCAAAAGCGTCTTTTTGGGAATCTTAGCGTGCATCGCCGTTTGGTTGATGCGACCTTTGAAAGTCTTCAATGCCCGTACGATGAACTCCTTTTCGAACTGCTCTTTGTGGATCCGATAATCCAAAAGTAAGGACTCTTCGGCGTCGAAAGGCGTATCGATCTTCTCCTTGGCAGCTTCTGCCGTTGCTGGCACTCCCCATCGAGGTTCACTAGAAACTCCGGTCGAGAGGTAATTCGGGAGAGATTGAGGAAGGATACGATCCGTATTCTCAATAACGAAAGCGTGCTCAATCACGTTTTCGAGCTCTCGAATATTTCCCGGCCAGTTATGCCGCAACAATATTTGAAGCGAAGTAGGCGTAGTCCCCGCCACACGTTTCTTATGAAGGAGATTGAACTTGGTGACGAAATGATTCACCAGCTTCTCAACGTCGTCTTTTCTTTCGCGCAACGGCGGTAAATAGATCGGAATGACATTGAGACGATAGAAAAGGTCTTCTCGGAAAGTTCCCTTTTGAATCATCTCTTCGAGATTTCGGTTAGTCGCCGCGATGATACGTACATCCATCTCGATCTCGCGATTGGATCCGACAGGAATAAACTTTCTTTCCTGGAGGACTCGCAAGAGTTTCACTTGCATTGCGGGTGAGAGGTCGCCTATTTCGTCCAGGAATAAGGTGCCGCCTTCCGCGTATTGGAATTTTCCGATCTGTCTTTGATCGGCTCCAGTGAAAGCGCCTTTTTCATGGCCAAAGAGCTCACTCTCAAAGAGAGTCTCCGCAATCGAGCTACAGTTGATGGCGACTAGCTTTTGATCTTTTCGAGCGGAGTTGTAGTGGATGGCACGAGCGACGAGCTCTTTACCGGTTCCGCTCTCTCCTCGAATTAAGACTGAAGTATCCACTTTGGCTAGCTTGTGAATAATGCCAAAGATCTTCTGCATCTCGCTTGAATTACCAACGAAGTTTCCAGTATCGAGCTTTACCACCGGCGCCGAAAACGCCATGTGATGAATCATCTGTTGGGCTTCTAGGGCGCGCTGAACCATCTCGACGATCGACTGATGTTTAATGGGCTTGGCGAGGTAGTTGTAAGCGCCTTCTTTGATCGCTTGTACCGCGTGTTCAATCGTACTGTACGCGGTCATCACGATGCAGATAATCGAAGGGTCGATCTCTTTAATCTTTTTCAGGCACTCTAGACCCCCAAGTCTTGGCATGTTGACGTCCAACATAACCAGATCGGGCCGAATCTTATTTATCGATTCCAGGGCTACAATGCCGTCTTCCGCCTGATCGACTATAAAACCCGTTCGGGTAAGCGCTTCGGCTATTGTCTGCCGGAGCTCGAGGTCGTCCTCCACTACAAGGACCCGTCTCTCTTGGTTTCCTACAGCTACTTTATTTCCTACGCTCATTTGTCCCCCCTTTTACACAGGTAATGAAATGGTAAAAATGCTTCCATTGCCGAGTTCGCTCTTAAGATCCACAGCCCCTCGATGGAGCTCGACAAAATATTTAACCAAATACAGTCCGAGACCGGTCCCCTTGGTTTCTCGAGTAGCCGGATTATCGCACCGATAAAACTTTTCGAATACTTTAGTTTGCTCGCCGGCTTCAATCCCGAAGCCTCTGTCAGTTACCGAGACCCGAATCCAGCCGTTGTCTTCTTTTGAACTCAAGATGATCTCGCTATTAGGCGGCGAATACTTAATTGCATTCTCCACCAGGTTCGATAGCACACGTCGAATGAGCGTTACGTCAAACTTAAATGAGAAAAGCGGCTCTAGCTGCGCCGATAGCGTAATGTGCTTTTCTGCGGCCAAAAACTTCTTGCTCTCGACGACTTCGGCGATCGTCGCATTGATGTCTTTTGAAGTTTTTTGCAAAGGTAACTCGGCGCTCTCGATTCGCGTGAGATCCAAGACCGTCTGTACGTACTCGCTTAAGTCTTCCGTGGTGTGAATGATGGCCCCCAGAGACTTTCTCTGACTGTCGCTAAGATTGGGAGCATTAAGTACTAGTTCGGCATTGCCTTGTATGCGCGAAATAGGAGTCTTTAGGTCATGCGAAATCAGAGATAAGAAATTGCTCTTTAACTGTTCTAACTGACCCATCCACTCGGTCTTTTGCTGGTAGTACCAGCGGACGCGATACTCACTTAAAAGCCGGTAAGGGATGACGACGTAGTAACTAACACACGCGGCGATGAGTGGGTGAGCTAGATCCACCCAAGTATTAAAAGCGAACAGCCCCACCCACGCGGAAACTACCGTGGCCACTATCACTCCTAAGACTCCGACGATTCCCCGGCCCGGGGAAAGTAAAAGCGCTAGATTTACGACAGCGATTCCGATCAGGAGTGAAAACAAAAGACCGGCGAAATAGCTCGAACGCTTGATCCCGTCATCGTTGATGAGAGTTCCCAAACTATGAGCCGCGCCTTCTAAATAAGTGGTTTCGTGAGGCTCTCGGGAATAAGGAGTTAAAACGAAATCGGCATCTTTACGGGAGAGTGCCGAGCCAATCAAAACGATCTTGTTAGTAAAAGTTCCCTTCGGGAAGTTTCCTTGTCCTACCTCTTCGCTCGAATGCATCGGATACGTTCCGGGTGGTCCCTGCCAGTGAATGTAGGTTTGTAGGGTCGTCGAGCCTTTGGCTTGCCGAGAGGTTGCGTGGAAGTTCTGCGCTTTAGTCATTCCACGAAACATTCGCGCCAGATCGGCATACAAACTAGGAAACCCCTCAATGGTCAGCATCACTCGTCGAGTCACGGCATCGGCGCCATAACTAAAAGTATCTCGGGAAATATATCCCGGTCGGTATTTCACGACGGGTTGAAAGGGAATCGGTGGGGGATTGCCTAGACTGTCATCGTCTAAGAATCCGATGTAATCCGATTCCGTTTTAGCAAAGCATTTGGCCAACGCTTCGATCTCCTGATCTGAGTAATCCCGTTCGTTGATGGAACCAATTACCGCGATTGCTCGTGGCTGATCATTCTTGATGTGCTCGATAGAAGCGATCATCTCTTCTACCGGTATTTTTAGGGAGCCTCCAAATCGGCGGCTACTTGCATCGTCATAGGCGACGAGAGAGATGCTAGTCACAGGACTTTTCTTCCAGTGGGTTCGAAAGAGTGCATCGACTAAAACCCCGTTCAACCCATCCAAAGAGAACTGCCCCAATGCCACGACAAAAACCGTAACTAGTACGGATGCCGACACATGTGTCGCCCATTTGGACTGCTGCTTAATGGCACCCTCCCGCTTGGGAAAACGAATCCCTAGCTCGTTGGGTGTTCGCGGTAGATTGGGTCCTTTTCGGCTTCGCATGAGAAGAGTCGCCCCCTTTGCAACTCACTCCGCCTATATACCGCTCCAGACACATCTTCCACAAGCCTAGTGCAAAGGCTGGGCCCAGAACTTAGGGACGTGACACATGTTAATTATTTTTGATTTCAGATACTTAGGTAGCATGGAACGACGCGGAAGATTGGTGTCATTTTAGCCCCACTAGACCCTTGGTGTCGTTCTGACACCAAGGGAAATGACTCAAAATGAGTCTTACCAGTTTTTATCGAGTGCTTCGTTGGCCATGGCATCGGCAAGCGAGTTTTCTTCGCGAAAGATGTGCAAGACTTCCACTTTTTCAAACTTAGAGACCAAAGTTTTAGCTTGTTGGAAAAGAGGAATGATGTTGGGAGCTTTTACTTTGTAGATTCCGTTGAGTTGGCGAACCATGAATTCAGAATCTGCTTTGACGGTGACTCGTTTGGCGCCTATCTCTTGCAACCGCGCGAGCCCATGCAGGAGGGCTTGGTATTCAGCGACATTGTTCGTCGTATTTCCTAAGCGACCGCCCTTACTTTCAATAAGTTCGCCGCCACGAAAAATAACAAAACCATAGGAAGCAGGCCCGGGATTTCCACGGGACGCTCCATCGCAAAATAAAATATAGGAGTCGCCTTCCGCGCTATTTTGCGGAGGCTTCGGCATCGTTCGCGTCGGACTCTTTAGGAGGAATGATTAGAATTCGACCACAACTGGGACAACGATGGACTGCTTTGAATCCTAAAATCTCGTTGTAAAGTTGGGGTCGTACTTTCATGTGACAGCCTGAGCACATCCCATTGTCCGCATATACGATTCCAACACCTTTGGTGCGAGTCGCCACGCGCGTGTAGATAGGCCCAACCGTGGTGTCCAGTTGAGAAGCCGCCGCTTTACGGTGACTTAATTGCTCGTCGAGAGTTTTGGCTATTCCAGCCCGATCCTCGTCGATTTTCGATAAGTCTTTTTTGATGCCGTCTTCGTAGGTCTTGAAAGTTTTTTCGACCTCTTTAAGTAGATTGCGTTGAGCTTCTACTTCATTCATGAGGGTGAGCGCTTGTTCTTCGAGTCCGCCCTTAGCTGATTTTTCGGTTTGATTTTCCTTAACAGCGGCTTGGTACTCTTCGTTCGTTTTGACCTCCATCATCTTGCCTTCGGCCTTGTGGAGTTTGTCTTCGCGCTCTTTTAAATCTTGTTCGCTTTTGCGGAGTTTCTTTTCGCTAGTATCGAAGAGTGCTTTTGCCTTTTCGTACTCGTCGCGTTTGGTTTGGAGAGCCTGGCTTAGTTTACCGGTCTCGTCAGGGATTCTTTCGATTTGGTCCTGAAGTCTTGCAATCTTCTCGTCAATCTTTCGAAGATCCGCCAGTATTTGATACTGAGCTTTCATGGAATCGCTCAACGCCTATCCTCCATCAAGAAGCCCCCAGCCAATTGGTCAGCCAACACTTATTGTCACTGAGCTTTAGTCTCGATGATTCTTTTGAATCTCCGATCCCGGCTCACCCGGACCAAGAGCCCCAACCAGTAGTTAGAAATACGGTCAGAACGTGAACAGTGTTTTACCGGCCCATGCCAGATTACGCAAGGAATTATAACCGTTTGATGACGAGAAGTCGGGTGTTTTTTGACGAAGCTCAGCCAATTCTTTGGGTAAGGGGAATAAAGAGAGGGAATCGACGGGAAAAGCGATGGAAAATTCAGTTTATAGAAACGTGAACCATAGTGAGCTTTGCTTACTTCGGAGAGGTTTAAGGATTAATCCTTATGGATTAACCGTTAAGGATTTCGCGAAGCGAAATAATGGGCCCACCCGGACTTGAACCGGGGACCTATCGGTTATGAGCCGACTGCTCTAACCAACTGAGCTATAGGCCCCAATAAAAAAACTCTGGACCAACTGCTTGCCCGGCGTAGCCAGAGGCGAAGCCGGGAGCTATAGGCCCCAAAAGTTGACTTGGAGGAGATTATACATTGTTTAGGGATAGGACAAGCTAGGAACTGATGCCTAGTAGGGAGATGGGGGCTTAAACGAGAATGACACTACTAGAACCTGCGAAATACTTTCCTGCGGATGGAAACAAATTCGAAGTGGGACCCAGGCTAAAAACCTTAGGAACGGACTTTGGAAATGGTCCCCGCGATGGTTTTCTGATTCAGTTCGATACGGAGTTTCCGCGATTTCGGAAGAATAAGCTCGCCTGTCGAAGTGAGCGACTAGGAAAATTTGTGGCCACAGCCCGTTTGGATCTGGCGGTTGAGAAAGCGGCGAACCAACTTCTTTTGGATAGGCTTACCTACGAGCACCCCACGCTATTTTCGAAGAGGGTCTCTGCTTCCGGGGAGATTGAGCTTTTATGTTCGCTAACCCAAGAAACGCTTGTGTTCGATTCGGATCTTCGTTTACTCGAAGCAAAAAATAGTTTGGCCAATCCCAGATACGTTTCTGCTTTCGACGCGCTTTCCTGCCAGTTGCAAGAAGACATCGCGGTGACTCAACGAGACTCGTCGAATAGCGATTGGGTTTCCGCCCTTCATTTGTGTGCACCTAGCCATTGGGGAGCTGAAGACAAGATTGGAAAAGATTTTCGCGTCGTTCACGAGCCGGTTCCTGGAATTGAAAAAATGAACCGAACGGCGCCTCAGTTAGTGGACGCTTCGATCAAAAAAGGTCCTTACACTCGTCTTGTATTTGTGTTTTCTAAAGACAATCGTTTGAATCATCATACCGAGCCCTCCCCCGGTTTTGATTTGGATACTTGGCGAGGTTGGGATCTCGATTTCACCACCGAGTGTCCATTTTATCTTCGAGTGGAGCGCCAAGTGGTATGGGGGCTTCCCGACGTAAACGCTTTTCTTTTTAGTATTCACATCTTCTTCACTTCTGGGGCAGATATCCGCGCGAATGCGAAACTCAGAGAAAACATAAGCGCCACGATGCGAACCATGGCCTTGGCAAACCTCCAGTACAAGGGACTTAAAGTCCCCCCTGAAGAGTTGATGGCTTGGATTGCTTCCTAACGGAAGGTCTAGTTTTCGATAAAGGCTTTTAAGCGCTTGCTGCGGCTTGGATGCCGGAGCTTTCGTAGCGCTTTAGCTTCGATCTGACGAATACGTTCACGAGTCACGTTGAAGTCCTGACCCACTTCTTCCAAAGTATGATCGGAACTTTCACCGATACCAAAACGCATGCGAAGGACCTTTTCTTCTCTCGGAGTGAGAGTCGAGAGTACTCGACGCGTTTGTTCGGATAAGTTCACGTTCGTGACCGCATCGGCCGGCGAAATCATCGCTTTGTCTTCGATGAAGTCTCCCAAATGCGAATCCTCGTCTTCTCCGATCGGAGTTTCCAAAGAGATAGGCTCTTTGGCGATTTTAAGGACTTTACGGACCTTATCGACCGGCATTTCCATCTTCTCGGCAATCTCTTCAGGCGTGGGCTCACGACCCAACTCTTGAACGAGATAACGAGACGTCCGGATAAGTTTGTTGATCGTTTCGATCATGTGCACAGGAATACGAATCGTGCGCGCTTGATCGGCGATAGCTCTGGTGATCGCTTGTCGAATCCACCACGTCGCATAAGTAGAGAACTTATAACCACGTCGGTATTCGAACTTATCAACGGCTTTCATTAGGCCGATGTTGCCTTCTTGAATCAAATCCAAGAATTGAAGACCACGGTTGGTGTACTTCTTGGCAATGGACACGACCAAACGAAGGTTGGCTTCTACGAGCTCGGCCTTGGCGATTTCGGATTTGCGTTCTCCGGCCAAGATCGCTTCGTACATGTCTTTTAATTCGCGAGCACTGATGTTCGTCTCTTTTTCGACGACATCGATCTTCTTTGCGGCATTACGCATAATGAGATCGAGCTCAAGGACTCCAGCGTAATCATAGCCCCATTTGCTTTTTAACTGCTCTTCAAACTTCTTGTTACGTTTACTTTCCGTAAGAGTCTTTCGGAATTTTCCGATGGTATCGACGTTAATACGTCGAAGGCTTCGGTAGATTTCCGTTTCGGCTTCTTCAATGCGCTGAACTTGTTGTTTGAAGCGCGCTACGATCTTATTGATCGTCTTACGGTTGAAATTGATCTCTTGGAAAACTTTTACGATGCTTCGTCGGTTGCTGGTCAGTCTTTCACGCAATTTTTTGCGCTCTAAAGCGGCCTGGCCACCTTTTAAAAGCTTTTGCTCGACGCCATTGAGAATACGCTCGAAGTTCTTTACGAGCTTCATACCTTCGAGAATTCTCTCGCGGCACTCGGCTTCGTTAAGGCCTTCCATGTGATTCTGTTCTTCTTCAGTGGGCTCGGCATCTGGCTCTGGAGGCTCTATAGGCTCGCCTGCAACCGCAGCGCCATTGGCGCCTGCTTCTCCTGGAACACCCCCCTCTGGGGTTTCGGCTTCCCCTTCACTGCCACCCCGGACTACGTCACGGGCGCGAAGTTTGCCTTTTTCGATCTTTTCTCCGATGGCCAAGAATTCCTTGATACCCATCGAAGAGTTAAGAATAACGTCCAGAACTTCGGCTTCACCTTCTTCGATTCGCTTAGCGATCTCGATTTCACCTTCTCTGGTCAAAAGAGCGACCGAGCCCATCTTCTTCAGATAGAGGCGAACCGGATCTAAACCGCGGGTCAGCGCTTCTTCGTCTTCACTGGCGCCAGGGCCTGCGGCAGCTTCAGCAGCCGGAGCCGCCGTAGCGGGAGCTGCTTTCTTAAGCGCTTTAAGTTGCTTTTCGTTTTCGACGATTTCGATGTCATTCTCCTCTAGGAGGGTCATGACTTCATCGATCTCTTCGGATTCGATCAGTTCCTCGGGGAGAGCTTCGTTGATTTCCTCGTAAGTGAGGAAACCTTTCTCTTTTCCGGTGGAAATGAGCTTTAGTAATTCTTTCTTCTTCTCAAGCTTGGGCATCGGTCTATAGCTCCGTTTAGTTAGGGCACGTCGCTCTTGCACGGTAAGGAGACAAACGACAATTCATAACACGCCACATAGCGTAATGCAATCATCAAACTCCCCTACCTTTTACCGGGCGAGCACCTTTAAATCAATGACTTCTCAACTCTTTTAGCTTTTCGAGCAGACGAATTCCCTCCACGTCATCGCCTAGCTTATCGCTCAATTTAACCTGAGCGGATAGCGCTCGTATTTCCAATTCTCGTTTTCTTTTCAATAGCCTATCGGACAAAATCTTAATGATTGAGGCATCTAAGCCCCCTTTTTCCTGTATTTCTGAAGTCCCAGAAGCGATGAGCCATTTGGCGGCGCAGGCCTGCAAACGCGGCTGAGCTTCGGTTTGCACCATCGTTTCCAAAAGCGGCGGCCACTTCTCAATCGCAGGCCCTCCGGCCTTCGCCAGGCTCTCTAGCCAGAAACGAATCTTTTCTTCCCGCAACCCCGGACTCCAGTCCTGAGGGTT
The DNA here is from genome assembly GCA_038325205.1 of Bdellovibrionota bacterium. Lineage (GTDB taxonomy): Bacteria > Bdellovibrionota > FAC87 > UBA2466 > UBA2466 > JBBQIT01. The sequence continues at coordinate 3,426 of JBBQIT010000027.1, read as the reverse complement.
CAATGCCAAAAACTCTTTGGGCCATTGAAGTGACCCTTCAAAGAAATCTAAGTCCAAGGGATCGAGTTTCACTTCTTTGGGAATCGGGGCCGGTCTGTTCGGCGAAGGAACGCTCGATTTATCTGTCTTTTGCTGATGCTGTTGTAACTGCTGCAATCTTTGTTGTCCGGACTCGGCAATCTCTTTTAAAGCTTCCACGGATGTCCTGAGCACTAGCGAGATGTTGTCCCACAAGGTGGCTCGATCAGAGAGACGGCGGCTCGCGATGAGAATTGGGGTCAGATCTCCTAATATCGTCGCACTCTCTTCCTCACTGATTGCTCCGCGGGAGGCGATCTCTTTTAAAAGCTTCGTGATTTGTCGGGGAGCTTTTTCACACGCTAAATAGAATTTCTCGGAACCTTCTTTTTGAATGTACTCATCCGGATCTTGTCCGTCCGGTAGAGAGAGGTCTTTCGCAAAAATTCCAGCGTCTAAGAAAAGACTGACGGATCGGCGCCAAGCGTCTTGGCCACCAGCATCGGGATCGAATACGGTGACGACTCGATTCGCGAGCCCTTTAAGTTGAGAACAATGATCCTCGGTTAGCGCAGTTCCCATCGTCGCTAAAGCATTGTTCACGCCGTGCTCAGCAAGCCCCACGACATCCATGTAGCCTTCGACGATAACGGCTTCTCCGCGAACGCGAATGCCTCTTTGGCTTTCGTAAATTCCATAGAAACATTTCCGCTTCGAGAACAGTGGCGATTCTGGCGAGTTTAAATACTTGGGTTGGTTGGGCTCATCGTTTAAAAGTCTTGCGCCGAAGCCAATCACCAATCCCTCAGCATCTTGGATCGGAAACATCAGCCGCTCTCTGAATCGGTCGTAGCCTTTTTTGGGAGACCCTTCTTTGGCGACTACGAGACCAGCTTCGACCATTTCACCAAACGTAAATTTACGTTTCGTCATGTGGTCCATCAGCGTGTTCCAGCCACTGGGCGAAACGCCAATGCGAAACTTGTCGATCGACTTTCGAGAGATACCTCGAGACATGACGTAGTCGAGAGCTAGCTGGTAATCCGGAACCTCCGTCAGTAGGTAATGAAAATATTTTGCCGACCATTCAAGCGCTTCGGTAAGCCTGGCGTGCCCTGGAATGGGGGCAGCGGGTTGAGCCCTGCGATAGTTGGCTTCCTCTTTCAGCTCGATGCCAGCACGCTTTGCTAATTTTTTTACGGCTTCGGGAAAAGTAAGCCCTTCGATAGCGCAGACGAAAGTAAAAATGTTTCCGCCCTTTTGGCAGCCGAAACAATGGAAGCACATCTTTAAGGGTTGAACGTGGAAAGAAGGTGTTTTCTCACCGTGAAAGGGACAAAGCCCCACGTAACCCGTCCCCGATTTTTTCAAAGGGACGTACTCCGAAATCAGCTCCACAATGCTGACTGCGTTTCTTAGCGTGGTGAGTGTGGCATCTGAGTACAATGCTGTTCCTTATCCTTTACGTGATAACCAGGGCGAGCCCTTGATGAAAAACCGCCACGGCTTTTCCGCCGCTTTGCTGATGCCGATACGAGGAGATTGCCCGATGAGCTTTGACGGGACCTTGGTTCCCAGATCGATGATCTTGAAATCAGGACGGTCAAAAGTAAATCCATTGTATGTCAAATTGATGCCTAGCCCCTCGGTCAACTTTCCCGGACCGTTCAAAAGCCCGGACTCCTTCATTACCAGTGGTCTCCGGGTTCGGATAGCCTCTAATCCATAAATTGGGCGCAGCGCCCGAATTAATACGGCCTCTCCGATTCCTTTGCACTGAGTCGTAACGTTCATGCAAAAATGAAACCCATAAGAGAGGTACACGTAGCAAGTGCCGCCGCGCTCGAACATCGCCCCATTTCTTCGAGTGAGTCCTTTAAAAGCGTGGCTCGCGGCATCTTTCGTGCCGAGATAAGCTTCCACTTCCACAATCTCCGTGACCATCAAATCGCCTTCAGACTCGATCAGTAGGCCTTTGCCTAAGATTTTTCGCGCAACATCCAAAGTTCCCGTCTCATAAAAGCTGAGCGGTAGAGGCTCTCTCTCTCTAAATTCAATCGGAGGGACTAAGGAACTAGGCTTTTGGGGCAAGTTTCGTTCGAGCGAGCTCATTGACTAGCTTCCCGTCCGCGCGGCCGCCAGTTTTGGCGAGCGCAATTTTCATCACTTTGCCGATATCGGCTGCAGTAGTTGCCCCCGACTCGACGACAGCATCGGCGACAATCTTTTCGACTTCGGCGCGATCCATCTGCTGGGGAAGATAAAAGGAAAGGAACCCTATCTCGGTCTTTTCCTTGGCAGCTAATTCAGGTCGGTTCCCTTTGGTGAAAGCTTCGATAGAGTCATGCCGCTGCTTAATCATCGTTCCGATGATTTTAAGGATTTCAGCGTCTTCCACAGGTTTTCGGCCGTCGACTTCCCGTTGCTTAATGGCAGAGGCCAGCAGACGAAGGGAGTCGCGCTTCTCGGTGTCACCGGACTTCATGGCCGCTATTACATCTTTATTAACGGTATCTTTAAGGCTCATGAGGGCTCCTGAAGTTGACGTGTTGGGATAGCTTTCCCGAAAAAGGAAATTAAATACGAAATCGTGTCTTTAGAAACGTGGAGGCGCGGCTCGTTTTGTGAGTCGCTTGCGAGCTGCAATTGATTTCTTTTTAAGACGAATCGAGGGCTTCTCGTAATACTCGCGACGACGTACTTCGGAAAGAACGCCAGCTTTCTCACACTGTTTCTTAAAACGGCGCAAAGCGCCTTCGTAGTGTTCTGTATCTCTAACTTTTAATCCGGGCAAACGAAAGCCTCCTGAAAGGGCGTAACATAAGTGGGTTCGGGGCCATCCGTCAACGTTAAGCCTTACAATATTGCCATGGCGTCGCCGTAGCTAAAAAAGCGGTATTTTTCCTGAATAGCGGCGTTATAGCAGCGTTTAGTCTCTTCGAGCCCTAAAAGGGCGCAAACCAGGACGTACAAAGAGGACTCGGGAAGATGGAAATTGGTGATAAGGCCGTCCACCGAAGAGAAGGAATAGCCTGGCTTAATGAAAAGTTGAGTCTCGCCCTTCAGCCCGTGAGTCTTAATAGACTCCAACGTACGAAGCGAGGTCGTTCCCACTGCAATCGTCCTCCCGCCGTTCTTTCGGTTACTTTGGATTCGGTCAAAGGCTTCTTTAGAAAGCTCATAGCTTTCGGTGTGCATCACGTGGTCTTCCAAGTTTTCCGCTCGAATGGGCGAAAACGTACCATACCCCACATGAAGGGTGACCTCTTCGACCTGAACCCCTTTCGTCTTAAGCGCTTCGATAAGAGACGTCGTGAAGTGCAGACCGGCGGTCGGCGCTGCTACCGACCCCAACTCGCGTGCATACACTGTTTGATAGCTTTCGGTGTCGCTAGGTTTAGTCGTTCG
>JBBQIT010000026.1:0-17360 GCA_038325205.1 Bdellovibrionota bacterium | reverse complement strand
AAATTAGTCCCATTCTGATCGGGTACATCACCAATCCGCTCCTTCAAATCGTCCACGGCTTTGTAGCTTTCGTCCCAAATCTTTTCTTTATCGCGACCATTGTCCTCGTCACCTATTACGCCTTAAAGTTTGTTAAGTTTTTTTTCACCGAGATCGAAAAGGGAACTATCTCCTTTGCGGGTTTCTACCCTGAATGGGCTCATTCCACTTACCAACTAGTGAGAATGCTGGCGATCGCCTTCTCGGCCGTCATTATTTTTCCCCACATTCCAGGATCCAGTTCTGCGGCCTTTCAAGGCGTGTCAGTATTCATCGGAATCCTAGTCTCTTTGGGATCGAGTTCTGCAATGGCCAATATTGTTTCCGGAATGGTCCTTACCTACATGCGATCTTTTAAAATCGGAGATTACGTGAAGATTGCCGACACCGTAGGTGAGGTAAGAGAGAAAACGCTTCTCGTTACGCGGATCGAGACTATTAAGAACGTAGAAGTCACCATTCCCAACTCTCTTGTTTTGGGAAGTCACATCATCAACTTCAGTGCTTCGGCATTGACCAAAGGTTTGATCTTGAACTCTGAAGTTACCATTGGGTACGACGCTCCTTGGAAGACCGTTCACGAGCTTCTCATCAAGGCGGCCTCCCGCACCGCAGGCATTCTCGCTTCTCCAGAACCCTTTGTATTACAAACTGCTTTAGAAGACTCCTACGTGCGGTATCAGATAAACGCCTACACGGGAGATCCGAATGCGATGGTTAATATCTATTCGGCGCTTCATGCCAATATTCAAGATGCGTTTAATGAGGCTGGAGTTGAAATCATGTCGCCAAGCTACAGTGCTATCCGTGATGGCAACACGGTCACCACACCTAAAGGTCAACGCCCGGAAAATTATCGAGCGCCGTCGTTTCGAGTCGAGCGTACCGACCGAAACCCTGACCTTTAAGAAACGGCAGCAAGTAGACAATAAAATTAAAAGCCATGAGACGTAAGAAAGCGACCCACTCGCTCTTTGACCGCTGAATCGGTGTACATGCCGACGTGTTGAACTTCGAGAGTTTCCAAGTCTAACTTTACTCCCGCCTGAAAACCCAAGGGGGGAGTCGCAGAAGCTGCGGTGATGGTTCCGTCGCCATCTTCTGATAGCGAGGCCTTTTTGCCGAGCTTAGTTTTAAGAACATCCTCATCCCAAATCCACTCGCCGTCATTCGCCAGGGTCTTTCCTGACCAAACCATTTTGGAAAAGGTCGGGCTTCCCTTACCCACGATCACCAACACGGGAAGTGTGGGGCTCAGGTTCTTTGCCGGAGGGGCCTCGATTAACTCCCGGAACTTCTTGGAACGAGAAAGATAGAGTTGTGTTGTTGTCGCGCGCAAAAGTTTCTGTTCTGCCGACAAAGTCTCGGGCCTTCGTAACAGTCCCCAATGGGTCATCGCCCAATGCTTAAAGTCGTAAAGACTCTCGCGGGGGAGCGGAGCGAGGTCGGAGCCAAGAAATACATCTAAAGAAGGAAACGACATCAGCTGATACATCGAAGGAAAGGTGGACAGAGAATCGGCGCTCAAAGGAATCTTCGAGGGGCCGAGTGAAGTGCCGGTATGAACATTTCGAAAAGGATAAGTCGTTCCCCGAAAAGGGCTGCCCGCAAGGACCGCGACTTCAACCTTTTTTGCGCCTGACCAATCTTCTACCGCTTGAGGATAATCGACCGCTCCATAGCGAAGGTAGTAGCTCACTATGACTCCGCCATAACTATGGGAGACCAAAGCAATGTGGGTGAAGCCGTGACTGCGAAGCTCTTTAATCTTGGCGTCGAGAAGTTTTACGGTAGTAAAGGTGTCTTGCCGCCAGTCATACGGAAAGGCTTCGACCTTAGAGGTCTTGCTAAAATTGTCAGTAAGAAAACCGAAAGTTCCCCCGTAAATGTCGACCGAATAAACTAAAGGGACAATGGAAAGGCTATCTAAGAGCCCATCGACCTTAAACTCCCTTTGGTCCGGAACTTCAAAGTTGGGGTTAGTTAAGGCGAGCGGAGTTTTCCCCCAGAGCGCTTGCCCAAAAGTCAGAAAGAAACGATCCCCAGTCTTCGCGTCGGCTAGGCCTGATCCGTAAAACCCGGGAACAAAAAGGACTACCGAGTGAATATCGGCCTTTGGCCCTTCTGGCTTCGGTGAAGCACAGTGAGTGGCGGAAAAAAGAATCAGGACAAAGAGCACGAGACGTTGCGCCATTAACATACTTACCTTTTACCGTATTTTGGGCCATTGGACCAATTTGGGTTGGAGCTGGTCCAAAAAAAAGCCGCAAATTTTTGACCCTTTAGGCACAAAATAGATGGCATACCTGATGCAATCCTTACCTGGTGTAGACCAAGGAGGAATAGGTCGTGGCAAAGATAGTTCGATACTTTAATCACTTTTTTTTCGGTAGTTCGTTGTTCGAGTTTAGAGAGATCGTCTCAGGAGACGTCTTCGACTTTGAAAATAAGCGAAGATAACGAAGGCTATAACTTATGATTCCTCTGCGCTAAACTGGGCGCAATGAACCTAATCGTTCGTAAAAATGTAACGCTTCCCTGGCAAGAAAGAGAACTCTCCTTCTGCCTACAACGCAAAAAAGGCAGCGGCCCTGACTGGCTTGTCCTGCTCCATGGTCTGCAGGCGAATCAGCACGTTTTCAACGAGATCCTCACCGATCCCCACTTCTCTGGCTACTCCGTACTGACTCTAGATCTCATCGGTTTCGGAAACTCAGATAAATCTCACGGATTCTCTTATGAGCTCACCGATCAAGCCCAATTGATTTCGGAGCTCTTGGAAAAAGAGAAGATTCGTAAATTTTCCATTATTGGTCACAGTGCGGGCGCAATGATAGGCACCCTTCTCCTTAAGATGATTCCCGAAAAAATCAAAGCGTTCGTAAGCCTTGAAGGAAACTTAGTCGAAAAAGATTGTGGTGAAAGCCTCAAGATAAGTTCGATGAACCTTACCGAGTTTGCGGATAGCTATGAACGGATGAAAGAAGACATCGCAGAAAACGGAGGCGTTTCAGGAGCCAAGCGAGCCGCCTGGACGAGGACCATCGCCGATCATGCTTTCTTTCGAACCGCGAAATCCATCGTCGCTTGTTCAAAGACTAACCAGCTTCTGGAAATATTTAACAAAGCCTCTCAACCCCGGCTCCTTATCGTGGGCGAGAAGAGTCACTTTCATTCTCGGCCCGAAGGTCCTGGTATCACGGTTCGCACGGTTTCCGATGCCGGCCATTTCATGTTGATCGAAAAGCCGGAAGCCACTTGGGCTCTCGTCCACGAGTTTCTAACGCTCGCTTCAATTAACTAACCCCTTTTCTTTGAGTGAATGAGCCGTTTTTCCCTCCCACCGCGCGTGTATAGATGAACGGGCGATTGCCCATATTAGGGGGACAAAATGAAAAACTTATCTTGGCTAGTGCTTTCGTTGGCTATGCTATCTGGTGTCTCGATGGAGCAACCACAATCTTATCCTTTGGTCTGTCGCGGAGGAGCGGGGACTTTGGGCTACAACACGGATCAGGGTGGATCTGCGGTGTTCTATTTCGCCAGAACTTCTGGCCCTGCCGGAGCAGGATTAGCTCCTGGGCAATGCGCTTGGGTAGATCGCGCGGTAGGACAAAGCGAGCCCTCTTGTGTTCGTCAGTCTAACGTTAGTGTCGCGGCTGCTTGGATCTTTCCCGGCAACTTAGGTGGTTCTTATTTCAATTCCGCCGGCGCGCCTTGGCTTCGGTCAATGCTAAGCTCGGCTCAATTCCAGACCTTCCAAGCCTATAACCCAGGCAATAACTGCTTCGTAGTCACCCGCCTTGGACCCTAGTCCATAAGTCTCTGTAGTTTTAGGAAAGGGCGGACCCTCGGGTTCGCCCTTTCTATTTGTAGTCTCTTTCTGAGTGATGGACGCGATGAGTCACAATCAGTTTGGAATCAGTCTCATAGTGAGACTTCGAAAACCCCGACGAAAAAGCCCCCTTTTGTGCCTAAATCAGTTGGTACACCCATTGCAATCCTTAGGGGCACTCACCTGACTTAGGCGAGAAAATTTTTTAAGGGGTAATCAAATGAGAAATTTAACTTTATTGGCAGTCGCTGGATTGATGCTTGGAAGCGTCGCCAACGCGATCGTAATTCAAAATTGGGAACGTCCTATTAAAGGGGCTCAGTTAACGGCAGACCAAGATACCGCGAAACTTCCTGGAGCAAACGCCACTTACTTAACGATGAATAAACGTGATGATTCTTCTGAGCCAACAAGCTTCACGCTTCAAGAAGATACTGGCATCCGTTGCATCACGGTTCCTTGCCCCAGCACAAGAGACGTTCAGTTTAAGATCACAGCGATTTTACCCGCGATTCACAATCATGATGTTTTAAGATATGAAGCGATCGAAGTGCTCAAACACATTCCCGCGAACGTTCGCATTGCTCGTCGTCACCTCACGGTTACGGAGTCGAGTATGGAACTGGTCGCTCCAGGTGGAAACGGATTCATGCGTCGCGAAGTTTGGGATGTAGAAGTAGCGCCTTTCGCTCAGAACTCTCAGTTCTACTACGGAAATCCTCAAGCCCTCGCTTCGATTCAGTAGTTGAATAAAAATTGGTATGGGGCGAACCGGAAGGTTCGCCCTTTTTTTTGCTCCGCCGAAAAGGTGCCGGTCACATGACCGCTACCAATCAAGCTTGAATTATGACGGGCACCTTTTAATAGCAGGAAGAAGCGGGCTGAGCCGTTTTTTCTTTAAATGCGATGCGCCAACCTCTTCCGTCGTCATCGTTTAGAATAAAGAACGCCCCCACTTCAACCAAGGACCCACTATGAAATTTTCACTTCTCTTCTGCCTGTTCTCCAGTATTTCGTTTGCGACGAGTCTTCAGGGAAACTGGAAAGGAAAATGCGAAACCGTAAGCCAGGGATATCTGCAAGCTCAGCTGTCGTTTTCTGACAATCACTATCAGATCCTAACGTTTCACTCCGCGTCGTCCAAATGCGACGACAGGAATATTAAGATAGAGACCTCGGGTACCTTTGCCGAAGCGGATTGGGACTTCTCGGAAGGTACTCCGGTAAATTATCTCTCTGGGGCGACTTTCGTAACCCCGCTTTCCGGCGGGATCGCCTTTACTATGAATATCGCCGGACTTTGCGGAATTACCAATTGGAAGGCGAATCAGAAAAAGGAAGTTTCAGGAAAAGTCTGCGACGGAAAAAACATTCCTAAAGTGGGGCAAACCAGATACGACCTTTACGGCATCGACGAATCCACTCTCTTTATCGGTAAGATGACGAAAGAGAACGATGGGCAAAGCGAAGCGACACGCCCCCTCGAGCTGGATACGGACAGTCCCTACACGGCTACTCCACCGACTGAATAATATTGTCGATCTGAATGCCTACTTCAAAAACGTTAGCGGGTTTGATGCCGCCAAAGAGGGATTTCATGTGACCCTCCCCCAAAGTTTCCAGAAGCGATTCGTAGGCCAACATTCTTGTCTGGAATTCGTAGCCTTCTGAATTTTTCGGCCCCGCTACCATTTGGGGAACGAGGGTGGTGGTCACATGATATACCGTTGCCTCAAGATAGATTCGATAGAGTGAATTATTGATAAGGTATCGAGTACCGTCCCAATAGATAAAACTCTTACCCGCTGATTTTCCGGCGAGCGTTAGTAGCTTCGCTTCGGCCTCAACCCACCCCGGTTTGTGAGCTTTTTCGGCAAGAGATTTTAGAATCGAATAGTGAGCCGCCTCGTGCAGGTAATTCCCAAGCCAAATAGCGGGAAGCCTAGGGTCAGGGTTCCCTAGATACTGTTTTACCATAAAGCTACTACCTCGACTTAGCTCCGGCGATTGCAACGGCGGGTCCGTTTTTGAAAAGAGCCTGCGGAAAAGCGACCTGCCCCGCTTACGAGCAGGCATCTGTCGAGGAGTTCGAATGAGGTAGTTTGCCGGGTCTTCGATCAATAATCCGCTGGAGCTATTCGCCTCCCCGCCATTATCCACGAGAGCACAGTCCTTTGATAAGACACAGATAAAAAGGTCCCGGCTTTCCGTGCTAGCCTTAAGATCGTTTATCACACGCGCAACGATGGGGTCCGCGTGTTCCTTTGCCTTCACGCGCGTTAACTCTTCTATAATATGTTCGCGCACCGTTTCGGGAAATCCGGTCATCGACAGAAGATACTCGAGTTCCCTATCGGGACCTATCATGGCCAGTCCTTCTTCGGCATCGATGCGAACGTGAGATCGAGTCAAGACTCTGGCCTTATCTAGGATGGCCGCGCATTCGATAGGCGCCCCCAGCGTGCGAGTTCCTACCATCCGGAGCCGCCCCGCTTGGATAGGAGTCGAGAGCAGGCAAAGGCCTAGCAAAAAAGTAGATTTTAAGACGAACGTTCGCGTAAAGCCCTCCAAGAACGGCAAGGCGGTTAGGTATCATAGCCAGTGGCTAGCTACAAGGGATGGGAGCAGAACATCCTTAAATTACAGCGTTTAGGATAGCGAACGCCGCTTGGGCCGGGATTTGAGTGCAGGAGGTTTGCGAACGGCTTTCTTTGTTTTCTTGGGAGCTGCCTTAGCCGTTTCCGGTAACTCGTAAGCTTGTCTAAGCCATTCGGTGAAAGGGCGTTCGACTTCGTCTCGGTGTCCAATGTGAACCATGTGGGCCGTTTTTACCTTTGAGGACGGATAAACTTTCTTGATCATAGCGTTCTTAACAGGCTTGCCTAAGAAGAAGCAGACCTCGAGTCTTTTGGCTTGCGGGCGAACAAAGAAGTAGCAGGCCTTGCGCGCAAACATGATCGACTTGTGAGAGGCGTAAACTCGTTGCTCGCCAAAGGAGAGCGCCGTTTCTCGAATGCGAAGCCAAGCCTCCCTAAGGTCTTCAGAGAGCCCTTCCGTCAGCTTCTCTTCAGTAGTGGTCCAACAGTTGTGTGTTTTTCTCTCATCGTCATCCAACCATTCGGTGCAATGGTAGCATTTCTTCTTCGCCATGGCAGAAAGGTACCAGACCTAAGTGGAGTTTCAACCCCACGGCCACGTTCTTTTATTATTTCTTAACGCAACCAGAAGCCATGACGTGCCCCACCTCTGGAGAGCTGTAGTCGACGTTCAGCATCGTAACGGTACTTTCCATCCACATGACATACTGGAGTGGCGGCTCTTGTTTGGCTTGAAAAGTTCCGCCTTGGCCTTCGGCGTAACCCGGATCCACTTCAATTTCGGCTGACTCAAAACTAAAATTTAATTTAGGAATCGAGATCGCAGCTCTTTTTCCTTTAATTTTTACTTGCACGATAGGCATCGTAACCACCGCAGGATTTTTCTCCATTCTTTGGGCTCCGGAACACTGGTAATTTCCTGCTAATCGACTGATATCATTGCGCGGCCCTTTTACTATGGTAGGTGGTGCTGGCCTGTTCAAAGGATTAGGGTGCTGTCGTTGAAGTTTGATGGAGTTTAAGGCTCCGTCGCGAATCATTTCACAATGATCTTTCGGGAACTGGCCTTCTTCAATTCCTTTTTGCATTACCTCTTTACAGGTCTTATACGCTTTCTCGGTATCGATTCGCGCTTGATCCAATTGGTCAGCGTGGGTGGAGACATTGATAAATAGAGCCAAAATCAATACGCTAGAAAGTCGATTTCTCATAGGATCTCCCTCAAAATTTAGGACCCGACCTTAAACCAGAATTGTCGATTTCGCCAATAATTAAAATCGTCGCTGAAAAGGATTCACCAATTCCGTTTGGTTCATATCACTAGTCCCTTTATGCCCCCCGGCATAGGTTGTTCCTAGGAGGTTGGGATGAAGCATTTATTAGGGCGTTTAGCATTAGGGGTAGCACTTTTAGGTACTAGCTGCGGGTATGGGTTAACTCCCCCCGAGCAAGCTTTCTCGCTCGTTCAAGAGAAAGTCGACGCCTTTGTAGAGCGTGAGGTGGATAGCTTAATTCCGCTCAGCATGCACGCGCACTACACCACGGGCGTTCAACACATTCTTGAACAGGGTAAATTCTCGGATGGAGAGTTTTCAGACTATAACGGCGACGTCCGAACGACCGTCCGTCTGGTTAATAACTACTATGTGGTCGATTGCCACGTGAACGTTAAAGTAGATATCGAGTCTTTAGCGATGAGAGATCTCTCCCATGAATGGATTCTCGAAGAAGTGCCCGGAGGTAATGGAGACCAATTGATCGGTAAATTTCACGTAAGTTGCAAAAAAGTTCAGTAGCTTGGCTACCCTTGATAAGCTTTTTGTAACTTAGCGATATCGAGCTTCGTCATTTGCAAGAGTTCTTTCACGACCCGTTCGGATTTGTTCGGGTCGCTCATGAGCTCACCTAAGATCTCAGGAACGATCTGCCAGGTGATTCCGAACTTATCGGTGAGCCACCCGCATTGGTTGGGGGTTCCACCCTGCGAGAGCTTTTCCCAAAGGGTGTCTAGCTCTTGTTGGTCCTTGCAATTGACTATAAACGAGATCGCCGGAGTAAGTTTAAAATGGCGGCCTCCATTCAGCGCCAGAAACTCTTGGCCCTCTATCTGGAATAGGACTGTCATCACGCTTCCCAGTTTTTGCCCGGAGGCTTTCGAGCTCGATTCGGAGTACGTGGTAGTTTTCGTGATTTTAGAGTCCTTAAAAATGGAGGTGTAAAATTTTGCGGCCTCTTCGGCTTGATGGTCAAACCACAAACAAGCGGTGAGTTTTTGCATGAAGTCTCCTCTAGTTTTTCTGAAACAACATTTTATCGTCTTCGCTTATCGCTATCGATACCTGCTTCTTCATATCGAAGAGCTCGAACTGAATCGAACCTGACGCATACTTTAGAGTCTGATCTGAATTCCAAAAAGAGAATTCGACAAACTGATTCGAACCACTAAGCTTCGTGATGTCCGTTACCACCCAGATTGGCTGCATGAGCCACGCGTTATCCTCATGCATATTAATTTGATAGTTTTTGATGTTCCAGCGCTGCCCAACTTCCTGATATTTGGCGAAGCGGATCCCGTATCTCGTCGTGAACTGGGCGAGTTGCGCTTCGCACACGAAGTCAAAGTGCAATGACCATTTCAGCAGTCCCTGAACATTGTAATCGGAAAACCGGGGTGAAATTTGAATGGCATGTTGAAGCATTCAGGAATCGTAACACTGGTGAGCCGATTTTCGGAAATTTTGCGCGTTAAGTAAGTGAGAGCAATCTCCGGAAAAGAGTACTTGTCGATCACCTTCGGCACTCTTTCTTATTAACCCTATGAAAAGAGAGGTCGGTTCATTGGGGAACTGACCTCTCTTTTTGTTAAGCTCCTCAATTGCCACTTTTCCCTGGCCCGTGGTAAAAAAGGCACATGAATCAGAGTTTTCTTCTTAAGCTTCACGCAGCCAAGTGGTTTTGTATTGGGATCTTTTGTCTAGGACTTCCTCTGTTTGATAAAACAGACCAGTTCGGGACCCTCTTTTCGGTTGGCTTTGGGTTGATCTCTTTAACGATCGCCCTCTACAAGTTTCGCGCTCTAGAAAAGATTGTCGAAAAAGAACGGAACGTGACTCCCGATCCCAACGCTTTTGCTAAACAGCAAGCGCAGGATTTTCAAAAGTACCGAAAGTTTTTTCTAAGAATCGGAATCTTTGCCTTTCCCCTACTCACGTACTTCATCGTTGAGGATCTCAATAAGCTAGAGAGCGGAACCGCGAAGGAAGTCTTTGTGTGGGAGCCCGTCGCTTGGCTTTATAATTCTTTTGGCTATTGGCCAGCTGTTCTTGCGATCCCCGCCTTAGGAGTGGTTTGCACCATTGCCTACCTGTGGCTAATTCCTCTCATCCAGAAGCGCGCCGCCAACAAAAATCCAGCGCTCAGGTCGTTGATAAGATGACGGCCCTCCTGAAAGAGGCCTTCACTCAGTCTGAAGATTAATCCCGACTCTCTAAACCCGATTGACTCATATTGTTAGATCCCTTTATGTTGTCCGCACGGGTTTGTTACAGGGGGAGTCATGGGTTACCGGGGTTTGGGAAGCACCTTCCTATTCGTTCTATTTTTCTGCTTAGGTATTAGTTCAACGGGTATCGCCGCGAAGAAGTCTTGCGCACAACTCGTTCAAGACGCCGTTCCCCCTGGCATTCTAAGAGCCACCGCGGTGGCTAGACTGAAGGCAGCCTCGGCCGAAGATTGGATCAAAGAGCTAACGGTCCAATACCGCAAGCATCTTAAGGACCGACAGTTCTTCGGAACGATTTTCCCTCCAACGATCGTGTATCCCATCTTGGCTAACTATAAGGAAATGCCCTACTACCCTCAGCAATTGAAGAGGGTGCTCGACTACTACGAGCGCTATCACGAGAAGAGTCCATTTGATGCCATGACCAAAGCGCTTCGTGTGAGCCTGCGAAATCGGGTTCCCAAAGATGCCGTCCAACCGCGCATCGATGCACTGGGAGATGGTGACATGGTAACCACCCTGCGCGCTTTGGGTGACAACTCCGTCGACGAAATGAAAAGGCTTTTTGTTGGAGATGATATTCACGAGATAGATCCGGCGAGTTTAGTGGCTAAATATATTAAGGCGACCGGGGCCACCACAAAGATCCATCGATTCCCTATAGCGCCGGGATCCCAGAAGCTAGGCGAAGAACGGCTGTTGGTCTCGGTGGGGCCGGATTCTCTGGAACAGTTCGAGTCAAAGTTCTCTGCCCCAGAGTTATTCGCCATGCTAGGTCACGCCCTTCTCTTCTATCAAGGGGAGGTTGTGGGAATTCAGTTTTCTGAATTTCGAATGCCTCATCTTGGTTCGGTATTGCCCTTTGTAGTGCTGAAGACTACCGAAGGGCAACGAATGGAACGCTTCATTGAACTCCAACGAACCTTCAACGGGGGTTGGGGAAATGCGGCAACGACTCCTTGGGTGCTAGAAGGATATTGTGCGACGGGCGGCTATCCCTGCTGTACTCGTTGGATCGGGGACATGCCGATAGGAGACCGACTGGTTAATAGTTACTCTTTTCCAGGACGTACGGAAAACGGCGAGCCCCCCGTCACACAAACCCTTCGCGCTTACGAACATGAAAATCCCCTCGTCCATCAAGTTTGGGCCATCCCTGGTCACGAGCAGTTCGCCGATGCGGTAGGACAACGAAAAGCTAATCTCAGAGGCGAATTCGCTAGCACTGGCTGGGTATTTCAAACACTGTTGGGACCCACGACCAACCAAAGAGTTCCTGTAGTGATGTACGTTTCCGAAGACCACACGCAACCCATCCCGGACGAATTCGTGCCGCAATACGAGCAACCTATGTGAAAAACTTATTTACTCTGCTTCTTATTTTTTCTGCGCCAGTTTTGCCCGCTCAAACCGTTAAGGTGGTGGCAAAAGTCCCTTTCTACACTCCTAGCGACGCTCGGATCTACGTGACAGGAGATCACAAAGATCTCGGCAAATGGAAAGCAAACGCAATCGCGATGACGCTTCTGCATCCCTCGGTGTACGAAGTGACTTTAGATCTTCCTGAAGCGGTCAAAGAGGTTCAGCTCAAAGTCACTCGGGGAACTTGGAAATCCGAAGCGGCGGATGAACACGGCTATCCCTTTTACAACTATAGCGTCGACCTTACCCGCGGCCCGAAGGTCGCAGTATTTGATATTCCCCAGTGGGCGGATCTTCCACGCCCCAAACCTCCAGGAAGCTATACCTTCTACCCGAGGTTTTGGTCGCCAGAACTTGAGAATTTCCGAACGATTCGCGTTTGGTTACCGCCTAACTACGAAAAGGATAAGAAAAAGAGATTTCCCGTTCTTTACATGCACGACGGTCAGTATCTAGATGAATTGGCCGTAGGAGATGTCCTAACTGAGCTAATTCGAAAGAATGAAGTAAGGAGTGCCATTGTCGTGGGCATGGACAACACCTTCGATCGAACGAATGAGTATGATTTCACGGTGAGCGGCAAAGCTTATGCCGATTTCGTGGCCGACACGGTAAAACCATTTATTGATAGAACGTATCGCACCTCTCCCGGCAGAGAATCTACCTATGTCATGGGCGTCTCGTTCGGCGCTGGGATATCTGTAGCGATGGTTTGGAATCGTAGAGATGTGTTCTCAAGGGCAGCAGGATTATCTTTTGCTTCAATGCAAGATGAAGAGTATCCAAAATTTGTACTTCCCCCGCCCAATCCCCCTGAGCCTTTTAAAATCTACATCGATCACGGAGATTTTGACGGCGATGTTGGCTACGATGTTTGGACAAGGCCCTGCTACGAACATTTGCTAGCTCAAGGAATGTCGGCCAGTAACCTAGATTACCAAGTGTTTCCCTTTGGAAATCATCACGAGTGGGACTGGTCTAGAAGGCTACATCTTCCTTTAAAGTTCCTGTTAGCGGACTAAAGCCCTTTTCTAATCTCTCGAATGCCTCGGCCCAATTGTCGGCGAAGCAAGGTTCTTAGCGTAACGCCTTCAGCATAGCCGACACGACTAGCAATCTCTTCGATGCTGTGATCCGTCGTTTTTAATAGATGGACCGCATGCTCCACCCTCAGATCTTGAAAATAGGCGAGCGGGGATTTCCCCATAATGGTTTCCATCCGTCGGGCAAGCGTACGCTTGCTGGCTCCTGCGGCTTGAGCCGCTCCCTCTAATGAGAAACCCTCGCTTAACCGCTTTCTCGCCCAGCGTTCGAACCGCTCTACCATAGGATCCGAATGCGTTAGGTGATCCGAAAGAATATACGCGGACTGAGAGGGTCTCTCGTCCACGATGAGATATTTTGCAGTCAAGGCGGCCAGCTTGGGACTCTTTTGACGGATGAGCCAAAGGGCTAAGTCCATGTGACTCAAAGCCGCTCCTGCAGTAACTACCTTCCCCGATTTCACCACCATTCGAGTCTCGTCGAGACGTACCTTGGGATACCGCTCCCGGAAAAGTGGTGCCAGCCACCACGCGGTGGTGGCGTCTTCGTTATCGAGCAATCCTGATTCCGCAAGAACAAAGGTCCCAATGCAAGCTGCGGTAACTAAAGCCCCACGTTCTGACCATTCCGTTAATAGTTCAGAAGCGTCTTGAACGTCTGGTCTTTTTAGCGCTTCCGTTAAAGGGCCGGGCATTTTAGCTCCAAGTGCCGGGACCACTACCCACTCAGGAACGGATCGTTTCGAAACTTTCACGAGAGGCACGGTGAGCCCTTGCGAAGTCTTCACTGATTTACGAGTTCCCACGACGCTTACTTCGAATCGTAGCCCCGGGAGATTTGAAATCTCGGCCAGCTCGTTAGCGGTTTGAAACGCATCCTGTAGCGTGGCAAGCCCCGTATCAAAAACACCGTCTAGAGCGAGAATGGATACCTTCATGGCAAATACCGTATCAAAGTTGTCAATTTTGCCAATAGGTAATTTCAGCCCTGGGGACTAAAACCCTAAGTAACAAATAACAAAGGAGAACCCCAATGGTTAAAGTAGCACTGTTCGTAAGACTTGAAGCGAAACCCGGAAAAGAAGAAGCCGTCATGAGTTTTTTGGAAACGGGACTGAAACTTTCCTATGATGAGCCTAAGACGCCTATTTGGTTCGCTTTGCGACTTGGGCCCACTACCTTTGGAGTTTTTGATGCCTTTAGCGATGAGAGCGGAAGACAAGATCATCTTAGCGGACTGATCGCTCAAGCGTTGATGGCAAAGGCACCGGAACTCTTGTCCCAACCTCCCACCATCGAGCGAGTGGATGTGCTTGGAGCAAAAATAGTTCAGTAATTCTACTTTAGCGCGCTCGGGGTGAGATCCACCCCGGGCTGCTATGGCGAGAAGACACACTCGTTGGCTCATGCAGTAACGTTTTGAATCAAAAAGCTGAACCTTACGTTTTTAACAACTGCTTCCCTCGTTAATCCAGGTTTGAAAAACTTGGACGCGGTCTTGCATTACTTATTCTCAATAATAATTTTCGCTCTCTAACAAGAGGGTAACTGACTTGGTAATGGAGGTAGTGATGGAACGAGTGTTTTACAGCGTAGTAGGAATGTTAGGCGTGATTTTGATTTCCACGTCATGTGGAAAGGCCAAAGAACTGGCTAACGATATCAACGTTCAAGGAAATTGGGTCTTGTCGGCAACGGAAAATGCTGGAAAGTTGACGAATGCCGTAGAAGCAGACTCGGTAGTTCTCACTTTTAAAGACGGCAAAGCAGCTATTTCCTCGGCAAGTACCGTGGTGGCGAAGGCATTATATACTGGCTTAGACGATTGTTTTAAAACGGCTCGCCCGTACAACACCAAAGATAACCAACTCGTATTTCCTGTGCAGGGTGCTTGCCCGGAAAGGCGATTAGACGTGCTTCAATTGGATCGCGGAACTTTAAAGTTCCCGGACCCCACGGATGGAAAGGTTAATCGCGTCTTCTCCAGAATTGATGACGATAAGTACCACACATTGGTGCTCGCACCGGATCGCAAGTTGTAGTAGCTAAACGTCCCTCTCTCGAGTTCCTACTGGCTTAGTTAAGGTGCTAAGCTCCTAGTGAAACGGAGAGGGACTTTTTTTTCGAAGCAGAGGCACTCACTCCTGCCCAGATACTTTCCGAAGTTTTCTCGTACCCGGTATCCGTGATTGCGATAGAACGTCACCGCTGGAATGTTTTCGACTCCCGTTTCAAGCCACAAAGATTGATATCCAAATTGAATCGCATAGTACTCAAGGGCCTTTAAAATCTCACTCCCAACTCCTTTTCTTTTTTCCCGGGTAAACATTCTTTTGATTTCGGCTATCTCGTTGGTAATTGGGCGAAGGGCGCCGCATCCCACGGCTCGCTGCCCGTCGTAAGCCACAAGAAAAATAGAGCGAGGAACCAAAACATCTTTAGAGGCAAAAGAATCAGTTCCATCTCGACCGGTGATTCTCTTTAATTCCCGCGACAGCTCCTCGAGAATAATTGAGTCTTCTACAGATGTGGGATCGCTAGGCCGAATAGTTATGGCTGGCATAGGGTTCCATTAAAGCAGAGGAGAGCCTTGAGGAAAAGACGAGGAGCATTCTAGATCTCAATCACTCCGTAACGCAGTACAAATGGAGAAGGTTTCAGACGTTCGCAAATTTACCACCCAAAGAAAAGCTTGAAACGGCGCTGGAGATTGGCTGTTCAGTCGGTTGCCTCACCCAACTTCTTTGGTTCCGCTGCGAAACTATATTTGCCGCTAGTCCTTTATAGATTGCACGCGCAAAAACGACTTCTCGAGGCGGCTGCTGCGGCTGTTGTCGTCGGCCCAGTGACATAGCTAATAGGGATGCCGAACGCAGGCATAAAGTGAGAGGCGAGGACCGGGATTGCAACAAGATTGCATCCCAGCCCCACAGGCGCTGCCTGCACTATTGCCGAATCTAAGATGTACGTGCCCCCGTTCGCTACGAAAAGCGGTTCAAAAGCCGCGCCTAAGTTTGAGCAATTCGCCCAATTGCCTCCGCTACCCGCGTAATTGATCGTCGCCGCGTTAACGCCGCCATGAGTGCTACAGGTGGTATCGCAGCTCTGGTTTACCCAAGTCATGTACCAACAAAACCCTCCATAGTTTAGACCTCGTTGAAAAAACGGGGCCGTGAGGTCGTTCGTCGTACAGGGGGTTGGTACAGGGGGCGGAGGTGGAGGCGGACCCGCCGTTCGACAATAAATGTCCTGGGAGAAAAGGCGTTGCCACGAATACAACTTTTTCGTGTAGGGATCTCGATCAAAATTGCTGGTATACGGATCTACGCCGCGCGCAAATTCGACGTTAAGACGATAAATTTGAGGGTCCGTGGTTTCTACGTGACAAAAAGCGCGCCAGGCAACGCCCGTCGAAACATAGGCTGGCGTTGGATATTTGGCCATAACGGTTACGTTGTTAAGATCTCTGGCGGAGATATATCCCCCATTGACCGCAGAGCAGGTTGCTAATTCCGCGGTGAGAGTTTTCGAGCAGTCGAAAACGGATCGGGTGTACCGCCTTAAATCCTCGATAGCGCCTCTGTTCACTTTATACTTCGAGAAGTTCACGTAGCTTTGAAAAAGAAAACTAAGCACCAGCGTGCTGGCGGCCAAAAGGCTCGTCGCAACTAGCGCTTCGATCAGTCCAAATCCATTGCGAGACATTTCTCTCCTCGGGGCTCTTACTTTACACAGCTAAAAGGAACGGTGAAGAGGGGATTCCAGCCAGGGGCCGGAGCCATCAGTTTCTCTACGAAATAAACTTTGGGGACGCTCGTGCAGGTGGCTCGAAGTTCGATATCGTTGATCGAAGTGTAGGGGGAAGCGGTCGCCGCGGTTACGACCACAGCGCCTGAGTTCGCTTTAAGAGCGATGGCAGTTCCCGTCGTACAGGTCGCGGGACCGTCGGCAAAAGTACGATCACAATCTACTCGAATTCTAAGAAGCTGACGAACGTCTTCCACTTTCCCTGAACCTTCCACCAACTTCAGTGTTTTTAAAGCTTGGCTAACGGTGTTTTGAAAGGCGACAAAAGCGATAATAAGAATTACGGCGCCTGCGAGAACGGCAATCAAGGCAAAGCCAGAAGTAGCTTCCTTATAAGAACGAAGTTTGGGGCTCACGGCTAAAGATGTTACAGGACTTACTCCATTTTCTGAAGCGCCATCCGCATGGTCAATATATTTTCTATTCAGGTTCTGGCATACCTGTGGGTATAGAGGCAACCGCCAGCTAGGCGGCTTCGATACCTTCGACAATGAGAGCGGGGCGTAGCTGAAAGCGAAGCCCGGGACACTTTTTACACACCTTAATGCTCAGCTGCAGAGCATTCTAGATCTTAATCACGCCGTAGCGACGCAGGAAACGATGAACGATGGCGAAGGCCTCGGAAGGGTCATATTCTCCGATCCTATTTCCTGCAGAGTCTTTTATCGTACGGCCCTTCAGCACGTTATGATCAGCCCCGGGAATACGATGGAATTCTACGTGCGGATAAAGTTGCGCCTGCTCCTCTAACCACTTGATCGTTTTCTCAGGAACATCCGTATCAAATTCTCCGACGAGGATAAGTGTAGGTTTCGGAAAAGGGTTTTTAAGATCTCCCCAATTCATCTGGGAGATGACCGTGTCAGCCCAGTAGAAAGCTTCCCAGTTCGGGACAAAAAGTTTTCCTGCGAGATCGAAAAGTTGATTTCTAGATTCGACATAGCCCGCCTTAACTCCGGGGATCACGGGCCCGACAAGGACCAAGGCATCCAAGAGGTAGCTTAATTCGGGCATGCCAGCGACGGCGGCCCCGGCACTAAAGCCGAATCCCACGGAAGGCAGATCGAGATTCCAATTCTTTCGGCCGCCCAAGTAACCGCCCACGGTCTGTCCCA
>JBBQIT010000025.1:0-17870 GCA_038325205.1 Bdellovibrionota bacterium | reverse complement strand
TCTACTTTAGGGACAGCTCCAGACATGGGGCGAAGATAGCACTCTAAGGGGGATTTGAGCCAATCGAAATTGTGACTGGCCCTGTTCGTATGGGTTCGCGTTCGTTGCCACGCGGGTAGCCCGGCCGGTGGTATCTCCACACACTTTCGGGAGTAAAGATCGCGGATAAACCCTGCACACACTCTCCAAACGGGGTAGCACCATAGACTCTCTGCTTGAAGCTTTCGAATACGATATCTAAAAGACGGTCACGAGCTAAAGCTTTCTTTTCGCGATTCACGGTGGAAAGACTGTGATTCGAATCTCGCGTGTGGGTATCGCTAGCTGGATTGTCGGTGATCACATGGCCAGTTCCAAAATTGATATAAAACTCAGGATTTGCTTCGTTCCATTCGTGTACATACCGCGCGATTAAATTCGTCTCTACATCCACCGTGTGAACTTTCCGGTCAAGATAATCGACGCTGATCACATGCCGAGTTTGGTCGGCGGGTGACGAACTAAACCCATGAGTACTGTGATCGACCTGATCGACTGATAGGATAGGTGGCAGGAGTGCTCGTTTCTCTCGAAACCTCATTCCTTCGACCCATTTCCCTCCCGTAAAGACAGCTTCTCCGAATTGGGCGTCAACCGACATAGAACCATGGTTCACCGCATTGCGCAGGGTAATGTACTCGCCTTGATGATCGATAAAATAACTGGGAATAGAAACTCCATACTGAATCTTGGTTCCGGGAGAGCCGGCAGATCCAAAGAAAAGAACATCCTGTGTGGCGGTCCCGTTAGCTTCGACCAATCCTTTAACGAGATGGAGAGACGATTCTCCCCACAGAGTTCTGCTGGAGCCGACGATAAGCATCCGACGAGGGACGTTGGGACGAGATTCATGAGTTATTTCGACATAGGTTCCATGGATGCCACAACCGGCGCAATCCGCTTCCAGCTTTTTCAATTCATGAATTCGCCATTCGGGACGATTCTTAATGGCATCCAACCAGGCATAGTCATACCCCATGATGAAACCATCGATAGGGTGAGGGGCCTGACGGACTAAATCGCCCGCGGCGGATTTTAAATTAGCTTCATGGACCTTACGATCTCCTTCGGAAATATAAACGTGATAGTCCTTCACTCCAAGATTGTGAATCATCGCATCGTAATGTTGTACGAGCTGTTCATTGGGCGGAACGAGGAATACCAACGTGGGAGGTTTCACGGACAGATCTAAATACTTTTCGATTCCCCATTGGGCGTAGGGGCTAGGAATTCGTTTCATTTGGCTGACGTCGACTTTGCGATGCCGAAGCAAACTTTCTGCAGTTCCGCCAAAAACTTCAATATGGATCTCGCCCTCAATCGCCATGCGGATCACTTCCGGTCCCATGCGGGCAGTTAAATATTCCTCAAAATCTGGCATAGAATGAAGGTACGCCGGATCAACTTGGCGAGTGCCTACATGCATATCTCTTACGTCCGAAGTTGAGGGAGTTAAGCTGGCCGTTGACACGGATTTAGGAGGTTCAAGGGATCCCCAAGGAAAAGCAGTGACCGTCTGGTATCTATCGGGCGAGGTCTCCGTCCACAATTTCTCCCGAAAATTTCTAATCCGCTCTTTTTCTGCGGCATCCATCTCAAAGGTTTCAGCTTCTAAGAAAAGATCTCCAAACAAACGCATATAAGTGGGGTGATTGACGAGCTCCTCTGGTCGTAATCGTACCGGGGTGGGCACTGGGTTCGCAGAAACTCGCGAGACTGCGGGGAACGGGACCTTGGCGCTAGGAGGAAGCTTTCCTTGATTGATTAAAATTTCGGTAGCGGCATTGAAAGAATAGCCTTTCAGCCGAGGACGGAGTTCATTTAACTCCTCTACAGCAGCTGGGTGAGTTAGCGTGCCCCACGATCTTAAAAGGTCAATCGCGGCCGATCGAACAAACTCGTTGGGATGGTTGAGGAGGCGAACCACGATAGTCTCTGCTGCCGGAGTTTTTTCTCGATGCTCTTTCGCATCTTTAAGAAGGTGGTGGGCATATTCGATCTGGCGGCCCGGATTGTTAAAGGGGAGATCTACGACCGCGCCGACGAGGTCATCGGTTAAAATCCCGTCTAGCACTAAAGCCTGCATGCTTTGCTCTCGAATATCGCGATTTGAATCATTTCGATGGGACATCAAGAATTCGCGGCCCCGTTCTGGTACTAGGTTTTTAGCAACGGATCTAATCGCCCAATTTCGCGCAAGTGAAAGCGACATGGCATCGGCAGCCTTTCGCATCCCAGCCCTGCGGCCGGGGTGCTCCACCTGACCCACATATTGCTGGTCGCGGAGATTATTGGGGACGCCACCCTTGATAGGGGTATTGGCGAATTCAGTCAGTTTAGCGAGCGCCTCAGGACTTTGAACTCTGGTTTCGACACTAAGCGCTCGTGCTGCGATGGCAGACAAGTTGGGTCGACTTCCGAACCAAAACCAGTCGTTGTCGACGAGTGCCGTAGAGTGTGGGAGCAATTGAGCTGCCAGGAAATTCTCCACACTAACGGGCAGCGTTTCTCTTCCGGTGAAGTACCAAAGAAGATGGTACTGGCCAATAGGATCCACCTTTGGGTAAAGCTCCAAAATAGCGGGGGAGACTTGCTCCACAGGTAGCTCAAGAGCGTTCAGTCTTTCCAAATCCTCGTTAGTAAAGGTCCCCGGCTTGTGTTCGAGCACAATAGGCGGAGCCCCGCAAACCCGCGAAGCGAGAGTTAAAAGCGTCACAAAAATGAAGAAAGTTATCTTCATTCCGATGGGCTCCAAGGCTGCGGCGGCCACGAAGAATAATCGAAAATTTTGATGTCGTGGGCTTTAAGGGCTTCTAAGAACTCACCGGTCGGCACTTCGCCGTCCTTGAAATGGAATTCAGCAACATCGGTTAGGTCAATGGGGCCCAGGATCTGTATTTCTAAATAGGAATGGCTGTAGGCGTGGTGATCAATCCCCGGAAAGATATTTCGGCCGGAATCGAATTTCCCTTGATGATAGCCTTCCAATAGGAAAGGGACCATCAATTCTCGGAACTCCCACGGAATAAATTGGTTATCCCATCGGCCTTGTCCCGTAGGGTAACCTAGGGAATCTCCTGGTGTCCACATCAAGCGTTTGCCCACTTTATTCTTTTTCATAACCCAACGATCGGGTCCGTACTGATTAGCGTCGGTATTATGTCGCTTTGACTTGTCTTCAAAAGCATCTGCCGAACCGTACTTAGGTTTCGTCCTGTGATCCTGCGGCTCATACTTTTCAAGCGGGATGTCCATCAGACCCGACTCGGCTCGGTGTCGCCAGTGGTAATCGAGCGAGCCTCTTGAAGTTCCGGTTACGAACTGGTTGTGAAACCCGACTCTGGGTATCCACCAACGGCCGCTAAGCGGTCGACGAATGGTAATGTCGATTTCTCCATCCTGCAAAAGCTTCAACAGCGCTTCCGCTTCCGGCCCCATCGCCTTGATGGCCGCGCGATATTCATCCATATCTTTGTAACCCATGGTATGCAGCGTCTGCTTCAAACGTTCCGATTGTCTTGCCACTTCGGCTTCTGCGTCGGCAATCATCTTTGGTTCCACGCGCTCTGGATGAAGGCGCTTTGGTTGAATTTTTAAGCCTTTGCCTAACGCGGCATTGAGTCGTTTTAGGTGATCCTGATACTCTCGCATTAGCTTATAGTCGGTCGGACCGTAAGCGCCGGAATGAAAACCTTTGGGCTTGAGAAGGGCCGCATAGGTCGCATCTTCTCCGGCCAAGTGCCGCAGCGAAGGAAGAAGGGCATTGTAGGCAGCCGACTTTTCCGGCGATCCGTTGATCTCTAGCAAAAGATTTTCTGCTTTGTCCGCTAACTTTTTTATATTCTCCAAATCCTGCCATTGGGGAGGGCGAGCGGAGTTAAGCAGGTCGAAGTCTAAAGCTAAAATTTGTTCTCGGACTTCCCAAATCCTAGGGTCAATACCATTGGCCGCTTCGGTTGCCTCCTCGCACGTCATGGCGTGAAGGGGAGCTGCTATCGCCCCAAACATTAGAAGGAGTAAAAGAAAAACACGACAAATCATGTTATTCGCCTCTCCGTTTAAAGAAGAGTCCCATCACAGTATCCATTTGATTCCATCTTTGATTCTGCGCTTGGTCACTGGTAAGGCTAGTGCCGGCTAAAGCTTCTTCACAGCTCATCAAATAATCGTTCGCCGTAATCGCCCGCAGGGCATAGTGAAGGATTCCTTTGCGAGCGAGCTGCTTACGACTGGTATCGACGTTACTTAACGTGTGACCGGTCAAATGGGTTTTAGAATAGGATGCCGGAACGTCAGTAATTAAGTGAACCGCTCCAAATTCTACCTCGGTGCCCCATTCTTTGTTGTGGGCCGCGACCGCTTCCGCAATCAAATTGGTTTCGACATCTACCGTGTAAATATGTCTTCTTAAATAGTGAAGTTCGACAAAGTCTCTCGTCTGTTCCGCAGGAGAAACACTTAACCCATGATGAATATTTTGATAGATCTTTACTTCCTCCCCCTCTACTTGATGGGATCTCGGAGGAAAGATGGCTCCACTATGGAAGTCGACGTACATTGCATTTTGAATGGGAATCTCCGATCCATCTCTTCTGTGGAAATACGAGGGGACTGAAACCGAGTATTGGTCTCGAAGGCCGGGGCCCCCTCCCGAACCAAAGAACAGGACTTTCTTTAAAGCCCCATTCCCAGACTTGAGAAAACCGTCGGTTATATTTGCTGAGGATTCTCCCCACATCGTCTGGTCCGAAGAAACGACTAAAACCGTGTGGGGTTTTCCACCTGGATGGTTTGGTTCCAGCACGAAGAGTTTTCCCGCTAGCGGGAACTCGGCTTTCCCATGAAACTCCTGGGAGGCGAGTAACTTCCAGTTGGGATCTTTCTTAATCATTTCTTCCCACAGATAGTCGTAGCCCAGGATCAGAGTGTCGGGAGCTTTGGGAAGCTTCCGCCACAGCTCTTTCCCCGCCGTTTCTTGTTGGGACTTTAGGCGAGCTCGATCCGATTCGGATAGCACCACTTGGTAGTCTTTTACTCCGGCGGCCTTCAGACTGACGGCGTAGTGTTCCGCGTATTCGCGGATGGGAGGGATCTGGAAATAGACGGTATACTTTCCGGGACTGTTTTGAACCAGGTAACGCTCGATTCCAAAATTGCTGTAGGGCGAAGGGATACGAATCACTTTCCCGGCTTCGAAATTCGCATAGCGAGCGAGGGACTCAGAGCCTCCTGCGAAAACCACCACGTTAAAGCGCCCGTCCACCGCCATATCCGTAAATCGGCGGCCGAGTCGATCGTTAAGATAGTCTTTAAGATCGGGCATCGAATGATTATTGGCCTCAATCGGGAAAGGCATCAGCGGAGTAATCGCCGTCACTACCGGCGTGGGCAAATGCGATACTTCACTGCCCATTTTTTGGGGTTCGAAGCTTCCCCACGGAAGCTGATTCAACGACTGAAACCGGCTTTCGTTGTCGGTTTTCCACAGGTCACGATTGGAAGTCGTCATCGCTTCGGTTTCGCCCGGGGTGAACGAATACCCTTTGGCTTGTTTGAGTTCATCGAAGGTGTCTTCAAGTAGGTTGAGAAAATTAGAATTATTGAATAGGGGGGCTTCATGCCCAAGCGTTAAATCGCCCTTAGACAATTGAGTGGGTTTCCAACCTTGGGTACGGACTTCATTGTGTTCGGGAATTCGCCCTGCCGCTTTAAGGGCTTTCATCGAAGCATTTTTCTCAAACCCTTGAAGGCTTTCGTGAGTCTGAGCGAGTAGTTCAGTCGCTACTTTGGTTTCTAATTTGCCCCATCGATTTAAAATGGTGACTGCCCTTTGCCGAATCTCTCGGCTGGGATCCTTAAGGGCCGTGACCACCCATATTTCTGTCCCTAGGCTTCTTTCGTGGTAGTACTCGGCTAAGCGCATTAACTCATCCATAAAATGGTCTCGTTTGCCCGGGTCCGAGAACTCGAGGTTCAGCATTTCTGTCGCCAACGTTTCGTCAGAAAGACGATTCAATACCATCGACTCAGCACCAAAGTATTTTACGTGATGAGGAAACGGGCCTGTAAATATCTTACGAAAGACGGCGACTTTGGTTTCATGAGGGAGCGTTGACTTCGCGATAGCTCGCAACCCTGCGTTTCGGCTTTGTTGAAGGTCCATCCAGTTCTCGGTTTTGTCTCGTTGTAAATATTTAGCACTAGGCTCTTCCACCTGAAGAAAAGTATCAGCGAAAGGCAGATCTGAACTTGGCGTGGAGGTTACGAAATCAACGATCGCTCTTTCTGCAATGGGGTCGGTGATCTGTTTGATCGACCCTAACGTCCAGGCGTCGTAGGAGGTTATCGGTATGGTCATCGGCATCAAACGGTTCGCTAACTCTCTTTGAAATTCCGGAGGCATCGTTTCTCGACTACGAAATCCAGCAAAAATATAAGACTGAGTTACACTATCGTGCGATTGCCATCGTGAGTTTTCCAGAAAATTTAGATAGGTGGGGTAGTCTAAAGTTTGTAAAAGAGAGAAAAGATGAAAGTTTCGGGATCCCGGTCGTCCAAGTTCAGCGTTGGCTTCTGCCAACAGGTACGAACCGTACTTCTCTCCAAAAGTTTGACGCTCTTCGGGCGTCGAGGGATCTACGAGTTGGAAAACGGTTCGCCACTCTTTCTTTTTTAAAGCGGATTTTAATTCCCCTTCATCCCAACCGTAGCTGGAAGAGGAAAAAAGGAATAGGGCCGCGCAAATAGCAGGTAGGATCCAAATAAATTTATGGCCGGCCCCTCGAAACACCAAACTCCTCCAAAGATACTCCAATGATTGCAACCACTATGCCGCGCATTCTTAGCGTGGCGGATGCCTGGCTCGTGCCTAAACGACAAAAATGGGCCCTGTGGTGTAAACGGTCTACGCGAAATCGAAAAAACACACCGTTTTCGGTGAAAAAAATAGCGGCTAAAAAGCTGGCCTCGAACTTGCTCTTAAATCGCCCGGCTTTGGTTTGGCTTGTATTCTAGGTGAGTATTAGGTGATTAGGCTCTTCACAATTGGGTTCATTTTCCTGGCTCTTTCGGCGTTTGGCGCCGACAAGGACGCTGAGAGACTAGCGCGCCTTCATGAACTATTCCCCAATGTCCCCGCGAATCAAATCATTCTAAACAATGGTCAAGGGAAAATAGACATCGACCCTGATCATCGAGTTTCCTATTTCATTTATTCAAAGACTCCAGACTCTCCCATGATGCTAATTCCGATGTCGACAGTACGGTTCGATAGCACTTTTGTGCCGCTAGGGGAGGGCAATCAGAATGTGGAAGCTTATTTGAAAGCGCATGAGCTCTCAACCAATCCTGATGTGATCGAAGTTCCGATTCCTCAAGGGTCCGTGATGCGTACTCCGCTGAAAGAATTTCTCATTAAAGTCTACGAATCGAGATTTGCGAATAGTCCGACGATTACCGTGTTTCGAGGAGCCGAAAAACCGGGTGAGCGCGCTAAGTGGGAAGCGAGAGGTTCTTTTCCTCGGGGTGCCACCTATTGGACCCCCGATGCCAACTACGCCTGGAGATATGGGCGACGCATGGAGGACTTTCTTTCTACACTGGCGAAAGAGGAAAGCCCGATGTTTCGTTATGAGATTCCGAAAGATGAATTTTTTGATTTGGTTCGCCGCGACAAAATTGTCTTAGGCTTTGAACTCCCGCAGCGCGTACACGCTAATTTCCCCAGTTATGGAAAGGCAATCGACCACCTGTTGGGGGGAGACTATTTGGGCGATCCTGAATTTGGAATTGAGTTGGAAGTCCGCGTTGAGAAATGGACGAAAGACCGCTTTCTTAATTATTATCGAGGCAGCGTTACCATCCGAGAAATGGTAGAAGCCCGACGCCACCAGCTCCAAGAGGGGTATGCGAGATTAATGGCTCAAGACCCCAGTCGAAAAGCGGCATTGGTTCAAGAAAGAGACAAAAGATTAGCGCGAGTCGGCGCCGAAGGAGAATTGCTCGAAGCGGCAAGAGACAATGATCGAAGTCGCATCGAAAGTGCGAGAGCGAGACTTCCCTCGGGAAGAGCCGAAATCCTAAATAATGATTTCATGAGTGTAGACGCACTTTGCGAAGGGGCGTTGTCCGACGCTAATTCTCAGCAGTAACGTAATTATTCAGCCATTCTCAGCTGGGCATTCACTCGTTTTAAAGTTTCTTTGGCTTTGGGGTCAGAAACCGAACCGATCGCTCTTTCCGCGTCCGGATTTCCATTGCGAACCATGCTTTCCGCCAGCCCATAGGTATTTTCTGCGCGGCTTTTCTCTAACGCCTCGATAGGAAGTCCTTCTCGCTTAGCCGTCTCGATCTTTTCCCAGTACAGCTCATCCGCATGTCTCAACTGAGCTTCCGCAGTTTTGGTATCTCCGTTTTGCAAAAGAACCGATCCGTTCAGTGATGCGCTTTCCGGCGAGTCCGGATTCAGCGTTGCCGCCGCTTGGGAATGCTTCTGGGCTTCGTGGCTCCGACCCGCAGTCGCGAGTAGATCCGCTTTTGCCGCCTCAATGGCAGCGATGTTGGCGGGCTGAGATTCTAAAAGTCGATTTAAGAACATTTCACCGCGTTCGCTTCTGCCCGCTTGGAGATAGGCTCCTACTAGATCAAAAAATACTTTGCCGTCGTTGGAATCGATCTGCACCGACTTTTCTAAGTAGGGAATGCCTTCGTCGGGGGCATTCATTTCTGTCGCAAGAGTGTTTCCCAATTGCGAAAGTAGTTTTGCATTTTCAGGATCGTTGGAAATGTCTTTTTTGAGTGAAGTCACTTTTTCCTGGATTGAAGCCGACGCTACTGATTCTGTAGCCAAATTTGAATTAGGCTTAGTAGCTTGCGCTAGCGAAGTTAATTTCGCGCTAGTCGGCGATGCACTGGGCAACGAACTTTCGGAAGTTTTAGTCGTAATCGGTTCTTTGGGTAACTCCCCTGGAGCGGGCTCACCTGAACGCAGAACGGCGATTCCCAACACCATAAACAGCACTAACAAAAGTATCCCTAACTTTAACGGCTTCACTGGCCACCTGCAAAAGATTGAGAGCACTCAACGAAAGCTTTCGCCGAGTGCTCTCGTAGAATTATTTACAAGCTCGACGATAGCGTAGCTTTCTGAAGTGGCTTCCACCGCCACAACCGCCATAGGTTGCGCATGTTTCTACGCCACAAGAAGGGGCGCTGCCACATGATGGCGCAGTTACAATAACTGGCGCGGGCACAACGGGCACAGAAGCTGGGGCTGAACATTCCGGAGCGCAAGCGGTTGGTGTCCCACAGCCTCCACAACGGCGATTTCTTAACCCTGCATTAGCGTCTACAGGGATTAGGGAAAGGCCCAATGCCACAACGGCAGCTAACAACGTTTTTTTCATCATGGGGTACTCCTTGTTTTACTAGTTTTTACGTCGATATCAAAAATATACAAAAGCGTGTGCCGGTGAAACCAATTACCAAAACCACAAGCTGCGCATTATTTTTGAAAAGCGACGATTGGTTTCCAGCGTTACTCCTTTGCGAGTTCAAGAGTCAATGAACAATACGGTTTGAAAAAATGTGTTTAGGGAATGATTCAAAACTGTTTAATCAGTACAGATGAGAGAAGTCGTTACCACTCGGTAAGTTTAATGGAGTCCTGGAGTCAGAATAACGGGACCAATGCTTTCGCCGGTCTCTTTAGAAGCGACGGGAAACAGAGTGTAGTTTACATCCCCAGGTGGAGTGACGACGAGAAAGCGTTCATTAAAATCTTCTTTCAAGAGAACCTGGTACGCGAATTTACTTCCTCCGAGGAATTTAAAATTAAGTCCTAGACTTTGCCCTTCTTTTAACAAGCCTTGTCGAAGAATCGATTTTAATACCTGGCGTTCCACACCAAGACTATTTCTCGCATCAATTCCGCGAGAGATCGTGACTGAAGTTTCAAGCCCACCGAAGCAAAAAAACAAAGAGAGCGCTACACATTTTCGGAAAGCATCTCGGTTAGACAAACTACTTTGGAAGAGGTGAGCGTAGGCTAAGAAAAGAAACGGAGTGAAGTATTGCAGGTAGTGTCCCACAAAAACTTTTTTAGAAACGGCGAGCAGTAAGAAAGCAGCTGCAACACCCGCCACGGTAGCGGTCCGAAGTTCACGAAAGAGCTCGGTCTGAGGACCTTTTTTAAAACTTTCTTTGATTGCCCAGCCCGCGAAATAAAAGGAAGCTGCCGTAAGAAGAAGGCGCAAAACGGAAAACGGGTGGTCCGGGGTTCCGAGGAAAAGGGCTTTCACCGCAGCCCATTCCCGGTATGGGCCCCAATAGCCCATCAGCTCTTGATAGGTCACATCCAGGGTCAGCATTCGAAAGGCGTAAAAAGGAACGCGCAAAAAATCTACGCGAAAACCTTGCGCTTTGCCGTCTTGTAAATAAGCATGA
Organism: Bdellovibrionota bacterium; assembly: GCA_038325205.1. Classification (GTDB taxonomy): domain Bacteria; phylum Bdellovibrionota; class FAC87; order UBA2466; family UBA2466; genus JBBQIT01. Next base: position 7,388 of record JBBQIT010000025.1, on the reverse strand, counting down.
AAATTCACAAAGCCCGTCTGGAGTTCACTTAGCACGTAGGGAACATAGGCTGCGGCAACGAGAACCAAACCTATACCAAACCATTTAACGTTCCATTGTCTCATTGTCTTACGGAGCAAAACCGCGAGAGCAATCCAAAGGACGGGTGCCGTCAGATGGAACTGAGGATAGATCCCAGCCGCGAATAGGAGGACGGCTACACTTCGGGACTTGGGATTCTCTAGAAGCCGGAGCGCGGCCCAAAGGCAAATTGCGGTGAGAAGGGCTGTGAGGTTAGCGTTCCAAAGGCGGTCCGAGTACAACAGATTCCAAGGAGAAAACGAAAAGACTAACGCGGTTAAGAAAGCTGATATTTCTCCGAAGGGGCGGCGTAGCGAGCTCCAGAATACAATGACCGTGAGAGCCGTCAGTACTGCTAGTAGGAAATTCGCCGCTTCGGGGGTTTTGCTAATCAGCTGACTCATCGCGATGAGATAGTACCCAGCCGCTCCAGGGGCTCTAAAAATCCCCCCGGTAACCACGGGTCCCAATACCGGAAGCGCTTTGCCTTCGGCGATATACTTCGCTTGGCTCCATATGATTGCTTCGTCGTCAGTAAACCGTGAAGTAGTGGTAAGCCAAAGCCTGGGGAGTACTGCCAAAAGGAAAAGCAGCCCGCCAATCCAAAATGTTTGGGGTTTTCGGTTCATTAAGAGGGAAATCCTAAAGGGGATTCACTAGCTTGTCATGCGCTCGTGGCTAAAATTTCATCCGCCGTGGGATTCTCAAAATAGGCGTTTCGTTTTCCCTACCGGCCTTGGGGAAGTCTCATTGCGATCTGTTCGGCGACCCACCGATTTCCTTCGGGGGTCATATGACCAGAAAAATACCGTTGATGTCGTTCTGGCTCCTCCACTCTCATCGTGGCTAAAGCGGAAGCTAAATCGATTACGTCGAGATTTGTGGCGAGAAGGCAAGGGCGTACGGCCTTAAGATCTGCTACTTGTTCCAGCGATGGGCTTTTGGGGCTTTGAATGACCACGTGAACTCTGGTCCCTAGCTCTTTTTCGTCTTTAGCTAACCGTCGAAAGAGAGCACAGGTTACGCCGATGGGTTCATTGGGGGCTGGGACATACCGCTTAGAGAAAAGCGGCCTTAAGAAGTTTTGGTAGAGCATGATCTTCTGCCCAATGCCTGGAGGGGGCACTGGACTATTTTGCAGTGTTAAACGATCGTCCTGAAGAGTGAAATAAGGCTTAGCAGCGCCGTCCCGAATACTATGCCCAACGCGTCGAATATCATCTTCTATAAAGCTAAAAAAAACGTCCGACGGGTGATACTTTTGAATGAGGGCTTCCGCCCTTTGAACGCTCTGGTCAATTCCGAAGCCGAACACCCCTGCATTGAGTACCGACTTATGGAATAAAGATTCAAGAATAGATGGCCACGTGTCGGAATCCGAAACCTGATTCCCAAATGTGAATGAATCTCCCACCGCTAAGACGGGCTGAGTATCCGAGATAGTAATTCTTCCATTGGATCGGATGCCATCTTCTAATGTAGTTATTTTGATCCCCTCCTTCTGATCGGCGGGGGTCGCAAAGTTAGAGCGAGGGATCCAACCTAAGGTGGAATCATAACGACCGTGTACTATTTCAAGAAGGGGACCTCCCAATCCAATTAGAGGTCCGAGTCTCCTTGCTGGGGTTGGCAAGACATGCATCGCAAGCTCCAACAGTGGACACACCGTTACCACAAGATAAAGAGCGAAGAGTATTTTTTGAAAAAGCGATTTGTGAATCACAAAATGTCTTTATCCCCGAGAGGCGAGCATCTCTTTTTGCAGTCCGAAACCAATTTTACCGTGAACACATTAAAATCCGTATTTATAAAAAACTTCGATGCGATTCACGGCGTGTCACGTTCGAGGGAAGCGCATTGCTGCACTCGCTTCTTCGGCCTGAAAACTCGACAGGCGCCTCTCTCATCCTCTACAATCACCCGTGATGGAAAACACCCAAAGTCTTGAATCTCCAATGACGTTATTGACCAAATCTCTGAAAAGAAAATCTATGAGATATGTCACTATCGGTTCACTTTCCAAAGCAATTACTAGGAGCGTCTTTGCTCTAGTCAATTTATCCACCAAGTTTTACCTTTCCCACCGTCCTGACGGTTCCCCGGCTTTTAACTCCGCCGTCGATCCCAATCTCTACCAAGGTTGGATTCAAGGGATGGAAGAAAATAATTTGGGCGACTTAGCGAGATTTTATTTTTTACGTCTTAACCTTACTCGTTGTCTCCATGAAAACATCGCTGGCGCTTTAGCCGAAGTAGGTGTCTACCGCGGTAATTCGGCAAAGATTTTGCACGCTATAGCGCCGCATCGAAGGTTTTATCTCTTTGATACCTTCTCAGGTTTTTCACAGGAGGATTTTAATGCGTCGGAAGCCTCCCTTTTCCGCAAGCATTTCTTAGGTGCGCCAAAGTTTCGAAATTGGTTTCGGGGGGCTTCTGTTGCAGAAGTAAAAGCGTTTATCGAAGGTTCTGATGAATTGCTCAAATTTTGCGAGGGACGTTTTCCAAAAACCACCTCTTTGGTTCCCGAAGACGAGCGGTTCGCTTTTGTTCATCTAGACTGTGACTTGGAGCTTCCCACGTTTGAAGCACTGACGTTTTTCTATCCAAGAATGTCGAGCGGAGGGGTTATCGTAGTTCACGACTACGTTAGCAAAGTTTGGAGAGGGGTCCAGACGGCCGTAGACAAATTTATGCAGGATAAACCTGAAACGATAGTCCTAATCCCGGATAAGTCCGGTAGCATTGTGATTCCCATCAATAAGCGGAAGTAATCTAGGTACTCGACTGGTTCGAAAAATCGACATTACCGTAACGGGACTCGCCGCTTCGCCCCAGATAACTCTTTGACAGCGGGGTTTGCTTAACGGATGACATGCCTCTTTGAGCGATTTACAATTTTTTTGTGCCCTACCATCGTCTAACGCCGAGCCCTCATTATGACGCGTTGATCAGCCAGTATCGTATGCTTCAGCAAAAAAGAAGAAAGGTATTTCCTGGCTACAGCATTGGCCCTTTCATTGGCGTCCTCAAAACTATAATAAAGCAGACGGGTTCACAGACGGTTCTCGATTATGGTTCGGGTGCGGGCCATCAATACTCCAAAGTAGGTGTCAGGCTGGACGGGTCTTTCTTCATCCATCGGCGATTATTTAGGTATTGGGGAGTGAAGGTGACTTGCTTTGACCCTGCGATACCACATTTCGCCGACCCACCGCAAAAGAGGTTTGATGGCGTTATTTCAACCGATGTGTTGGAACATATTCATGAAGCCGATCTACCCTGGATTTTGGAGGAGATGTTTCAGAAGGCAAAATATTTTCTCTTTGTAAACGTATCCGCTTCCCTTGCGTACCATAAACTTCCCAATGGCGCGAACGCGCACGTTACCGTGAAGGATGATGACTGGTGGAGAGCCTTGTTTCTTCGCATCTCGCTAAAATACCCACAGCTTCCCTATTTCCTAGTGGTGAGTGGACAGGGAAGGAATTGGAAGCATCACTTCTATTCTAATGGACCGTTACCTGAAATTTCCGAAGTCGCCCATCTATTCCCTCTCAACGGTGGCTGGTCATACTTTCTTAGGAAGAAATTCTTTGGGCGACATCCATTCGCTCGCCTCTTTACCAAACAAAATGCACATTCTAGTTGCTAACTTTACTCAGGAAGAAATCCCTTCGGTGTTTTGGAGCGATCTACGTTTAGGTTTTGCTGACGGGGACCGAATTACTATACTTGGTACGGGAGTGAAAGGTCCAATGTCAGAGGTCATCGAGACGAGGTCATTTTCTGACTTTCAGACTGAGGCGAAACTTTCCGAGCAATTTTCCTGGATCGAGCAGTTTGCTAGAGAAACGACTAGAAATCTTTCACGTCTAGTCCCAGCTAAAAAAGCATTTCTCGCCGAAAGTTTCAATTGGACGATCTACCAGAAGATTCAAGATCAGTTTTTAGCGACTCTATTTTTCAATAGCATGCTCCGTGAAGTGTCGCCGGATACCATTATTGTTCTTTGTGAAACCCGGCCATCCGACGAAACACAGAATGTTTTACGGTTAATTCGCCTTCAAGCGATCCCCCATCGAATCTTTGAGATTAGAAAAAGTATTGAGCTTGAGCCGGTGCACCACAAATATTCATTCCAAGAGGTTGTCTCAAAAACGGCTAAATTCTTACGTTATAGGATTAGAAATTTCATTACCCGTAGGAATCAAAAGCGAATCTTTGTCTTTGGAATTCAATCTCGAACGGGGCTCGACGCCATTCTGTCCGAACTCGGACCGCTCCTTAAGGACTATGACATTTCCATTCCTCTTTTTTCTTACTTGGGGGCGCCAGTAAAATCTTATGTTCGCCGACTGGTCAGTCAAGATATCTACTGTTTTTCGATTCAAGGCCTGTTCCGAAAATTATTTTCTCCTCTGAAGCCTGTGAATCAGTTGAGTGTGGGCCCCCCTATAAGTGCGATTCATGAAGGAGTCGACCTTTTCCCTTTGTTTTGTTCTGCAATCGATTCTCTTTGCTCTGCGAAAAGCCTCGCCGAGGCGGAATGCTTTTATCGGAGTTGTCGGAAATTTATTCAACGAAATCGGCCAGACCTGATTCTATTATCTAGTGAATATTATCCACAGCGGGTAATCGTTGACCAATTAGCTGAGGAGTTAAACTGCACAAAGGTCGTACTTCCTAATCATTTTAATTATCTAGAGAGAGACGGTTTGCGTTTGTGGACTTTTTCGAATCGCTCGTATTTTGTTTCCCCTAGCTCCGATTTTGAGAGTTTACTCGCAAAAAGGGGGTGTTCGCCGAGGAGAATCTGTCGTTCGCGGTTGGGTAAATATCGTGAACTGCTAGATTCGAGGGCAGCCGATGGAAGTGATTTGTTAGCACAAGTTCACGATAGGGGCTTTAAAGGTTACTTCCTCTTTGTGTCACAGAGTGACCCTCGGGAAAGTAAGGTGATGCAAATTTTGGTGTCGGTCATGAAACAGTTTCCGGACTGGTTACTTTGGTTCCGTCCCCATCCTTTTGGATCGAGTGCAATCCCTGTGAAGGGAGCTCTATCCAACGTTGAATTGGCTCCCGAGGGAGAATTCCATCAACTTGTGCGAAATACATCGGTTCTGTTAGCGTTCTCATCAACTGCCGCATACGATGCTCTCCTCGCTGATAGGAATGTGATCATCGTGAATTTCGAAAATGAATTCTATCCCTTTAATGTGTTGGGCGCGGAACTAGCGATAGAGGTTCGAACTGAAGAGGCACTGGTTCATGCCATGCTTTCACTGACTCGAGATACACCTTTAAACCGTATCCTGAAGGGGCGACGTGAATCCTATCGTTCCCAGCATGCCTATTTTGAAGCCGACACTCCGTGGGCATCAGAAGTTATTTCTGGATTATTAGGAAATAGATCGGACTCCATGGGAGAGGCCCCTAAATGATAAGACCATCTGAGTCACCAAAGGTGAGAGTCCAATTGCTTGGTTCAGAAAAGAGACGTTGCAAGAGCGAATCGGAAGCGACCTGTCCGACCATTTGATGGTCGAATTCAGGCTGTCTTGAGTAATCTTTGAAAACCGTGGAAAAGAAGTCGTCGTCCGTTCCTCCAAAAGCCAGCGCTCGGAGATTCGAACTCAAGAACTTTCGTTCGATCTCATTGAGCAAGAATCTCGCAGTGGATAGCTTTCGGTCTCGACAGATGAACTCCATGATATAGGCCGTCTGTTTTCTTTCAGCGACGACCGCAAGCGCAATTGGTTTTTCGTCTTTAAAAATACAAAAATATAAGGGCCTGGAATGCGGATTTTTATCGTAGCGCCACTTCAGGAATTCAACATCCTTCCAGAAGGATAGGATATGAACGCGCCGCATGTAGGCCCATAACTCGTCAAATAACTCCGGAGCCATGTTTTGAGTTTGGCTGCGCACGTTTGTTCCCAGTGCTTTGCGAAGCGCGGACGCTCTTCTCTTATATTTGATTCCAGCAAGGAAAGCGTAAAAGGAATTTAATGTTTTTGCGACCAGTGGCGGAAGGTGGAGGTTTTCCAATAAATGGTAATAGATGCCCAACTTTCGCGAATACCTTTTCAGTCTGGCGATGGGGATGGCCGTCTCCCGACATAGAAGCGCCGTGGAAAGGGGGTTCGAAGTAGCATAAACAAAAGAGACCCCGCTTTTCGCGCTCTCCTCGGTAAGCTTGCGCTTCAGATCCCGCGCGATGCCCTTATTGGTGTAGCCAGGATGGATGGAAAGGTCGGATCCCAGACTGGCACGGGTTAAACTTCCCATTACGCTCAACCGCATAGGGACATAGGAAAGGAAACCAGTAATTTCACCGGTGTCGCGACGCATACAAACATTCGACATGGCCTTTCCACTGGGATTGAGTTAATGTTTCCAATGAAAGCCGGTTTCCGAAAATGGCACTCCGTGCGCGAGCTCAGTAATTTTACAGACTTCTGCGTACTCGTCGTCTTGTAACGCACGAATGACAAGGGCTTCGGGAGAATTCCCAGATGATTCCTTCGAAATTTCCATAAAAATAGTTTCGTCTAAACAGAGGTGAAGTCAAGCCGAGCACGCCCGTGATGTAACGAGTTACCGATTTCTCTGTTTCCACTTTTTCTGAAGGCAGGTAGGATTTCGACGATCTCTCACCGAAAGAATGAGTACTGTGAAACGGATTCTTGTCATTAGGCTGTTCAATCTAGGGGACATCATTAATGTCACCCCCATCTTAAGGGCGATTCGCCTAAGATTTCCAGAGGCCCAAATTCACTTTCTGGTGGCCTCACGCTTTGAGTGCGTCGTTAAGCACAACCCCTACATAGATAAAACGATCGCAGTTCAAAGGAAGGATTACCAGAGATTTATCCGTTCTAAGCGACTTCTCGACTACGATCTGGTGCTCGATATGCACGGTTCTGTTCACTGTTCCAAGTCGACGTCTGCCGAGAAATATCGTTGGAAATATATTGTCCCTAATTTCAATCTTCACGTAACTTGCAACTTCTACAAGGTGCTAGAAGCTGCCGGAATTGATGCCTCTCCGTCGCCGACCGAGATTCATCTGAGTGAAAAAGTCCTGAAAAGAACGCGCCGGATCCAATCAAGTTTAGGCATCGAATCGGGGGGATATGTTGTGGTTCACCCCTTCACTTCAAACATGTCGAGGGACTGGCCGCTAGTTCGGTACGTCGAATGGATTCACGCGATCCAAGAGCGTTATCCGGATCTTCAAACCGTAGTCTTGGGTACGTCACAGGAAAGGCAAAGGTCCGCGGTACTTTTGGAGGCATCCTACCGTTTTCCGATCGTAGATCTAATGG
>JBBQIT010000024.1:0-17973 GCA_038325205.1 Bdellovibrionota bacterium | reverse complement strand
TGATTCATGAACCCCATCGTCCCGTACCGGTCGGTAAGATGGAAGATTTGTATCGCAAACACTTAGAGGAAATCTTTCATTCTTTAGAAGCCCACGGCTCGATAACCATATTGAAGCTGCCCCTCCCCGCAACGCTACTTCAGTACCAACAAAATCGTGCCACGACAGAGGGGGGTAAGGCGCTTCAACTACAAAGCATGGCTAACACCGTTCCTTTTGTAGCGGTTTCTGCGGAAGCAAAAAAATTTTTGGACTCGATGCTCGTAACCTACGTCGATCCTCATAATCTTCCGCCGCAATTTATTCCCGACAAATATCTCCCCTTTAAAAGCTCGCTCATCATGCAATTCGTTTTAATCCCTGATCTCTCAGGGGACAACGCCGCCTACTTCACCTTTGGAAGCGATAACGAATAGTTTAGCGCCTTAAAAAGACCTTAAACCCCTCTCAGCGATGCCGGTATCAAAACGCCCCCAGCGCCAACAAAATTTACCGATTCCGCCTTAGTCTGGCCTCACTCTTCCCTGGCTCCACATTTGCAAGTTGCAAGATCGGCCGGCGGTGGTAAAAGAAAATTTGGGGAGGGTTGGGGATGAAATTTTTCAATAAGACATCAACCGTATTTTTTGCGATCATTTTAAGCGTTTCCGTTTTTGGGGGGCAAGCAGCTAATGCAAGTGCACCTCCTCAGATTCTAAACTGGGGTAACGGCGCTGAGCCCAAAGACCTCGACCCGCATATCACGACGGGAGTTCCCGAATTCCAAATCCTTCAAAACCTTTTCGAAGGCTTAGTCTGCAAAGATCCTAAGACGCTTAAGCCAATCGCAGGCGCTGCCGAGAGTTGGAAAATCTCCAAAGACGGCAAGACCTATACGTTTAAGATTCGGGGCAATGCGATCTGGAGCAACGGAGATCCTGTCACGGCAGATGACTTCGTTTACTCCTGGACTCGATTACTCGAACCTAAAACCGCTAGCGAATACGCCTATCAAGGTTACTATTTTAAAAACGGCGAAGCCTATAACACGGGAAAGCTCAAAGACGCCTCTCAGCTAGGTTTCAAAGCTCCTGACAAAAAGACTTTGGTCGTAACCTTAGAACACCCGGTTCCTTTCTTCTTAGGCCTTCTCTATCATCACTCACTGTATCCGGTTCCTAAAGGAACCATCGAAAAGTTCGGCACTCGCTGGACGCGACCAGAGAACATGGTCAACAACGGTGCTTTCTCTTTAGCGGCTTGGGAAATGAACAAAGTCATCAAGCTTAAGAAAAATCTCAAGTACTGGGGCGCTTCGACGGTAGCACTCAATGAAGTTAACGTTTACCCCACTGAAAACTTAGACACTGAAGAAAAGATGTTCCGAACGAATCAACTTCAGGTCACCAACGAAGTTCCTTTGGAAAAACTCCCTTTCTGGCAGAAAGACAAGACCGGCGTATTCCAAAATTACCCTTGGTTAGGAACGTACTTCTATCGTCTGAACGTAACGAAAGCCCCTTTGAACGACAAACGGGTCCGACAAGCGCTTAACCTAGCTATCGATCGCGAGGAGCTTATCAAGTACGTAACCAAGGGCAATCAAATGGCTGCCCAAGCGTTCACTCCTCCCGGTACGGCTGGATACACGCCTAAGTTCGTGCTGCCGAAAGACCTAAGTCGCTTAGCCGAAGCTAAGAAACTTTTGGCGGCTGCTGGCTTCCCAGACGGAAAAGGTATGCCTTCGATCGAAATTTTGTACAACACGCACGAAGGACACAAAAAGATCGCGGAAGCGGTTCAGCAGATGCTTAAGAAAAACCTAGGCGTCAACGTGACCATCCTTAACCAGGAATGGAAAGTGTACTTGGATAGCCAACGCACATTGAACTACCAAGTCGCTCGCGCTGGCTGGATTGCCGATTACAACGATCCGAACACCTTCTTAGATATGTGGCTTACGGGTGGCGGCAATAACGAGACCGGTTGGTCCAACAAGACCTACGACGCGCTGATTGCCAAGGCTGGACAAGAGCTTAACGTCAAAAAACGCTTGGCCATCTTTCAGGAAGCCGAGACCATCTTGATGGACGAGCTCCCAGTGCTCCCCATCTACATCTATACTCGTAATTTCTTAAAAAGCCCGTCGGTTGCCGGGTGGTATCCGAACATCGAGGACATTCATCCTCTGAAGTTCGTGAGCATCACGAATCTTTCCGTGGCTGCGAAATAATCGGTTCCTTTGCTAAGAAGGCCCGGGACTCAATGAGTCCTGGGCTTTTTTTTTGTACCGAAAATAGCGGGTTATGCTATTAACCCGCCCATGCGCATTTTTCTATTTCTAGCTACTTTCTCGGCATTGGCGACGGCGGTTCCTCAGACCCTAAAAATCGGGAACGGAGGAGAACCCAAAGATCTAGACGCCCATATTGTTACCGGCACCCCAGAGTTCGCCATCATTGGTAATCTCTTTGAGGGACTGGTTGAGAAAGACCCCAAAACGCTAAAAGTGATTCCTAACCTGGCCTCGAAATGGGAAGTCTCAGAAGATGGAAAGACCTACACCTTTCATCTAAGAAAAAATTTAGTGTGGAGCGATGGTAGCCCGCTCACCGCTAAAGATTTTGTTTACTCTTGGATTCGAATTTTGGATCCGAAGACCGCAAGCGAGTTCGCAAACTATGCGTACTTTTTGGTAAACGGCGAAGCTTTCAACAAAGGCACCATCAAAGATCCTTCACAAGTAGGAGTGATGGCTGTCGACGATAACACCTTAAAAGTAACGTTGGTAAATCCAACCCCATATTTCCTGGGGCTCGTCGCTCATGCGTGCATGTCGCCCGTCCCCCAGAAAGCGATCGAAAAATTTGGCGCTAAATGGACACGCCCTGAGAATATGGTTTCCAATGGCCCTTACGTTTTGGTGAGCTGGCAAACCAATCAAGAGATCAAAGTTAAGAAAAATCCCAAATATTGGAACGCCAAGAAGGTAAAACTCGACGAAGCCAGCTTCATGGTCGTCGAAAACTCAGACACGGAAGAGAAGATGTTCCGAACGGGCCAAATCGACATCACCTATGAAATTCCGCCGGAAAAGCTGGAGAACTGGCAAAAAGACAAAAGCGGGGCGCTACAGACCTTCGACTACTACGGGACCTATTTCTATCGATTCAATACGAAAAAACCTGGTCTTACCGATAAACGCGTTCGAAGAGCCTTGAGCCTAGCCATTAATCGCAATGACCTAGTGAAGTACGTCACTAAAGCGAACCAAGGCCCCGCTTTGACGTTCAGCCCTCCTATTCCAGGCGAGTATGTGCCGACCCCGAGACTTCCCAGTGACCTAAGCCGCCTTGCCGAAGCCAAAAAACTTTTGGCAGAAGCTGGATTCCCCGAAGGCAAAGGGCTGCCGACGTTCGAAGTGTTGTACAACTCCAACGCGCTTCACAAGAAGCTTGCGGAAGCCATCCAACAGATGTGGAAGACCAACTTGGGGCTGAATGTCACGATTCACAACGAAGAGTGGAAGGTCGCCTTAGCCACGATCAAAAGCGGTAACTACCAGATTTCCAGAGCTGGCTGGATCGGAAACTACATCGACCCGAATACCTTTTTAGAGCTTTATTTAACCCAATCTGCCCTTAACCAGACCGGGTGGAGCAACGCTCAGTATGACGAATTGATGGCTAAAGCGACCAAAGAGAAGGACGCCAAGGCTCGTTTCGGGTTCATGAAGCAAGCTGAAGATATCTTGCTAGACGAGATGCCAATCATGCCGATCTACTACTACAAGCGGAACTGTTTGAAGCAAAAGAAGGTCAAAGGTTGGTTCCATAATTTAGAGGATTTGCATCCGCTCAAGTACATGAGTGTGGGCTAAAAACTGAGTCCCCGGCCAAACCAAAATTCGGTTTGATTTCGCTGACTTAGTTTTCCCTAATCCTTTCCCCTCGTTCAGCCTGACAAGTAAAAAAAAGCTTGTGAAATCATCTATATTTGATTACTTCTGAGGGCTTGGAGCGTTTAATCGCTTCAGCGGAAAGGTGTCTGTCGGGATATGACAGCACCCCATCTAAACCCGACCGGGGGCGAGGGTTCATAGGCGGAACAGTAGTAGTAGGGAAAACGCGGAAATACTCTGCAGATGAACGGAAGGAACGGCCTCATGACTCGAAAATCCTATTTAATTGTGGGAGCGCTTGCGCTCGCATTGGTTGATTTACTTGGTCTGTATTCGTTACGAACGCCTGCGAAAGCGGCGGCCGGCAAGCAAGTCATTCGCATCAATAACGGCGCAGAACCAAAGACGTTGGATCCGCACGGCGCCACTGGCGTTTACGAAGACCTTCTGCTTCGTCAAATCTACGAACCTCTCGTAGCCCGCGATGCCAAAGATTTACATCCGATTCCAGGAGTCGCTGAGAGCTGGAAAATGTCGAAGGACGGCAAAGAATATACTTTCAAGTTGCGCACGAACGCCAAGTGGAGCAACGGAGAGCCTGTCACCGCTGAAGATTTTGTTTACGCCTGGAAACGCATTTTAGATCCCAAGACGGCGTCTGAGTATGCGTCGATGGCCTACCCTCTCAAAAACGCCAAAGGCATCAACACTGGCGAGATCAAAGACTTCACGAAATTGGGTGCCAAAGCGGTAGACGCGCACACTTTAAAAGTGACGCTCGAAAATCCGACGCCTTATTTCTTGAGCCTCCTCGACCATTACTCTTTGTATCCGGTTTATAAAAAATCCGTCGACACTCACGGAGATCGTTGGACTCGTCCCGAAAACTTTGTGGGTAACGGCGCGTACAATCTCAAGAGCTGGGAAATCAACAAGTCCATCGTCATGGTGAAAAGCCCGACCTACTGGGACAACGCCGCTGTGAAGATCGACGAAGCTACTTTCTTCCCCGTGGACAATCTCGATACCGAAGAGAAAATGTTCCGCACTAAGCAGATCGATGTCACGAGAGAGATTCCACCGGAGAAGCTCCCTTTCTGGCAAAAGGACAAGACTGGCGTATTCGTCAGCTCCGACTATTTGGGAACTTATTACTTCCGTCTCAACGTCACCAAAGGGCCGCTGAAGGACGTACGAATTCGCAAAGCGCTTAACCTCGCTATCGATCGCGAAAAGCTCGTAAAGTACGTGTCTCGCGGAAACCAAAATCCGGCGTTGGCCTACACGCCTCCCGGAACCGGCGGATACAATCCCCCGAAGGTGTTGCCTGGTGACTTAAGCCGTTTGGCCGAAGCGAAGAAGTTACTCGCGGACGCAGGATTCCCGGCGGGCAAAGGCTTTCCGAAAATCGAGATTCTTTACAACACCCAAGAGATTCACAAGAAGATGTCTGAAGCGATTCAGGCGATGTGGAAAGAGAATCTCGGAATTGAAGTGGGAATTATCAACCAAGAATGGAAAGTGTATCTAAACAGCATGAAGACGTTGAGCTATGACGTCGCTCGCGCTGGTTGGATTGGCGATTACAACGATCCTAATACGTTCTTAGAAAACTTTATGACTACGAACGGTAACAATATGACGGGGTTTGCTAATAAAGCGTACGACAACGCCGTGATTGCTTCTCAAAAGGAAGTTAATCTGGAAAAACGCAAAGTCCATTTCGCGGAAGCGGAAAAGATTCTATTGGATGAGTTGCCAGTGCTTCCTGTTTACATTTGGCGTAGAAATTTCTTGAAGGCTACCAACGTTCAAGGTTGGTATCCGAACATTCAGGATCTCCATACGCTTAAGGATGTTTGGCTAGAAGCAACTCCTGGTTAATGGGCTCTAAATAACAAAAAACGTTCTCTAATTTGGTCAACACATGGGACTTCGATATTTATTGGGACGACTAGCGGTGATGATTCCGGTCTTCATCGTAGTCGTCACAGTAGTTTTCTTCATGATTCGCTTCGCGCCCGGTGGTCCGTTTGATTCGGAAAAACAGGTGCCGCCTGATATTTTGAAGAACTTAAACGCGAAGTACCATTTGGACGAGTCGCTAGCGAAACAATACGTCCGGTATTGGGGCGACCTCTCCCGCTTTGATCTGGGTCCGTCGTTCAAATATGCCAACCGCACGGTTAACGAAATTATTGCCGAGTCTCTGCCGGTTTCGGCAGAGCTCGGTTTAATTTCCCTCGTGTGGGCGCTTCTCATTGGGGTTACTGCCGGAGGTCTGGCCGCTCTAAAGCCAAACTCTCTCTATGATTACATCCCCATGTCATTTTCCATTCTAGGGATCTGTCTTCCGACCTTTGTAATAGGTCCATTGCTCGTGTTGGTCTTTGCCGTTTGGGGAGGTTGGCTCCCCGTAGGCGGATGGAACACTTGGCAGGATAGGTTACTACCTTCACTCACTTTAGGTTTTGCTTACGCCGCGTATATTTCGCGTCTGACTCGCGGAGGTCTTATGGAAATCCGAAGTCAGGATTTTATTCGCACGGCTCGAGCCAAAGGGCTTTCCGAAGGAAAGGTCATCGTAAAGCACGCGCTTCGCGGCGGACTTCTCCCGGTAGTCTCTTATTTGGGTCCGGCAATGGCAGGTATCATTTCCGGTGCTCTTGTCACTGAACAGATTTTCAATATTCCCGGTCTTGGCCGGTTCTTCATTCAAAGCGCAGTAAATCGGGACTACACCGTCGTCATGGGGACGTCGCTTTTGTATTTCTCTCTCATCTTTGTGGCTAACTTCTGTGTAGACATCGTCTATGTGTTTTTAGACCCCAGAGTTAGGTATGAGTAGCACAACAACTTTTATGAACACGATACCCATAGCCAAACCTATAGAAGAAGACGACGATTCGGTCGGCAACAGTCTTTGGAAAGACGCCTACCACCGTTTGCTAAAGAATAAGCTCGCGACGTTCGGCGGAGCGTTCATTTTATTGGAAGTTTTCATCTGTCTCATCACTCCTTGGATCGCTCCTTATGGGTTTGACACCCAAACGTTGGAACTTACTTTGGCTAAGCCTTCTGCGGCTCATTGGTTAGGCACTGATGCCCTAGGCCGGGATCTCTTTACCCGTCTACTGTACGGCGGACGTATCTCCATGATGGTAGGCTTCTTGGCTTCGATGGTTAGCGTAATCGTAGGCGTAGTCTACGGCGCTATCTCTGGTTTTATCGGCGGCAAACTAGATAACTTCATGATGCGAGTGGTAGACGTGTTGTTCGCTCTGCCCTTCGTGTTCCTGGTTATCATTTTGATGGTTTATTTCGGCCGGAATATCATCCTGCTCTTTATCGCTTTGGGCTTTACCCAATGGCTAACGATGGCCCGCATTGTCCGTGGCCAAGTGATTTCGTTGAAAGAAAAAGAGTTTGTCGAGGCGGCCCGTTCGCTGGGTATCTCTAACTGGAATATTATCAAACGACATCTCATTCCCAATACGTTGGGCCCGGTGATCGTTTACCTCACCCTCACGGTACCCTCAGTTATTTTAGACGAAGCTTTCTTAAGTTTCTTGGGTCTGGGAGTCCAGGCTCCCATGGCCTCTTGGGGAACTTTGATTTCTAATGGAGTGGAAGTCATGGAGATTGCGCCTTGGGCACTTATCTTCCCGGCCATTACGCTGTCGGGAACTCTCTTTTCACTTAACTTCTTGGGTGATGGGTTAAGAGATGCTTTGGATCCCAAAGGAGCCAAGGACTAATGGAACCGATTCTTGAACTCAAAAATTTTCAAGCCCACTTTTATACTCGCCGTGGAATCGTGAAGGCGGTCGATGGGTTGTCGTTCAAAGTCCATCGCGGGGAAACTCTTGGAATCGTAGGTGAGAGCGGCAGCGGTAAGTCTGTTACTCATTTGAGTTACCTTCGTCTTTTACCCTCTCCGCCCCTTCGCATTATAGGCGGGGAAGTTCTTTTTAAAGGCAAAGACCTGCTCAAGATGTCTGACAACGGACTTCGTGATCTTCGAGGTAAATCGATTGCGATGATCTTTCAAGAGCCGATGACTTCGCTTAATCCGTACATGCGAATCGGCAAACAGCTTATCGAGCCGAATCTTATCCACAGCAAGATTTCGAAAAAAGACGCTTGGAAAAAAGCTATCGCCGCTCTCGAACGCGTAGGCATTCCTAATGCCGAGGCTGCCATGGTTCGTTACCCCCATGAGTTCAGTGGCGGTATGCGACAACGCGTGATGATCGCGATGGCGCTTACCACCGATCCTGAAGTGCTCATCGCTGATGAACCGACGACGGCTCTTGATGTGACGGTACAAGCGCAGATTTTAGACCTTTTAAGAGATATTCAAAAAGATACCGGTATGGCCGTTGTGCTCATTACTCATGACCTGGGAGTAGTCGCAGGCTTGGCCGACCGAGTGGTGGTAATGTACGCCGGTCACGTCTTTGAAGAAGGTACTGCCGAAGATATCTTCTATAAGTCGGCGCATCCCTACACTTTGGCCCTTTTGAAATCGACTCCGAGGATCGACATTCCTCAAGGATCACTGCCTGTAATTCCTGGCGTACCCCCAGATCTTTCTCGATTGGGCACAGGTTGTCCTTTCTACGAACGCTGCAGCTATCGTATGGATGTTTGCTTAGAGAAGTTCCCTCAGGCTCGTCACTTTGCGCCCGGACATGAGTCCTTTTGCTATTTGGAGCAACGCCCTCAATGAATACTACAACCATCAATCCACCCATTGCCCGTATTCAGAATTTGAAAGTTCACTTTCCGGTTCGCGGCGGCTTTTTGAGTTTTAAGCCGAAGCAGACGGTGAAAGCGGTGGATGGAGTTTCTTTAGATCTCGCTAAGGGCGAAATTTTAGGATTGGTCGGTGAATCGGGTTGCGGAAAAAGTACGCTCGGCCGCGGTATCATGCGGCTCATTAAGATCACGGATGGCAGCATTGAGGTAAACGGGGTTAATTTTCTTGCTCTTGAAGGTAAAGCTTTACGGCAAGCCCGTCCGAACATGCAGATGGTGTTTCAAGATCCGTATGCTTCTTTGAACCCCCGCATGACCGTTTACGATATTTTGGAAGAGCCTCTCTACACGCACACCAAATTGAATTCGGAAGCCCGAACGGCCAAGATCAAAGCGACCTTGGAACTCGTGGGACTTCGCTACAAAGCCGCGAAGAAATACCCCCATGAATTTTCGGGTGGCCAAAGACAGCGTGTGGCGATTGCTCGCGCCCTCATTTTGGACCCAAAAGTCATCATCGCCGATGAACCAGTGTCTTCTTTAGATGTCTCGGTACAAGCGCAAATACTTAATTTACTTAAGGAAATCCAGACTCGTTTAGGCCTTTCGATGATCTTCATCTCCCATAACCTGGCCGTGGTGAAATACATCTCTGACCGAATCGCAGTCATGTATCTGGGCAAGATTGTGGAAGTTGCCGATCGTGAAGAGCTGTATCGAAATCCTCTTCATCCTTATACTCGCGCGTTGGTGTCGGCCGTTCCGATTCCCGATCCGAAGCTCGAACGAGCTCGAAAGCGAATTGTCGTACAAGGCGACTTACCTTCCCCGCTGAATCCGCCCAAAGGTTGTGCATTTCATACGCGTTGTCCGCTCGCTTTTGACCGCTGCAACGTCGAGCAGCCCAAACTTATGGCGCATTCTGGCGGTCTTCACCGCGTGGCTTGCTTTGCCGTCGAAGAAAATCGAACGACTTAGTTCTTCACTATAAGTATCTGATGTTTCGCGCGGATTTTTTCCGCTGGCGAGGACGCAGCGTCCGAAAAGGTCCGGAGTCGGCCTGTTTTGGCCGGCGAGGAACCGTTCGGACCGAGGACGAAGTCCAGCGGGAAAAAGCCGCCGAAACAGCATGTGCGCGCAAATTGTCACTACACTTGTGATAGCTCTTTTCATGTACTCCATCAGTCATCATCTTCCGTCTGTGAAGCCTTAAAGCGAATACACCTTCCGAGCAGGCTGGTACGGACTTTGCTCTAGTATCCCCCTGATTGCTATTGATAAGTGTGAGTTGTGAAGGTCAATAGCCCTGACTGCGGAGACGGAACGTTGTAGGAGTTTTAAAGAATCACTAAGCTAATAGCTTCGATTCTAATCCTAAAGCAAACCAGACTCGTATTCATGAAACATTTTGATCGTTGGCTGTTAGTTCGAGGTGAGAGATGGCGTTGAGCAGAATCCTTGTCGTAGATGATGAAGAAAGCATAAGAGAGTTTTTCGAAATCATGTTGAAGCGAGAAGGCTACGAAGTCATTACCGCGTCTAATGGTCGTGAAGGACTTGAAGCGCTGAAGAATCATCAAGTTGAGCTCGTGATTAGTGATATCCAGATGCCGGAAGTCTCCGGGATGGAGTTCCTCGCTAAAGCTAAAGAAATAGATCCCGAGATGGTGATGATTATGATCACCGCTTTCGGTTCGACCGAGACCGCTGTGGAAGCGATGAAACTCGGTGCTTATGATTACGTCCAAAAGCCCTTTAAAATTGATGAAGTAAAGATCATCATTCGACAAGCTCTCGAGCGTCGTTCTCTTAAGATGGAGAACGTCCAACTCAAGAAGGAATTGGGAACCAAGTACGCGTTCGATAATATTATCGGCGGCGCGCCTCCCATGCTTCGCATTTACGAAATGGTAAAGCGAGTAGCCAATACCAAGAGCTCGGTTCTCATTACGGGTGAGAGCGGAACCGGAAAAGAATTAATTGCGCGCGCCGTTCATTACAACGGACCGCTTAAAGACAAGCCTTTCGTAACCGTTAACTGCGGAGCGATTCCCGAAAACCTCATGGAAAGTGAGATGTTCGGTCATAAGAAAGGTTCATTCACCGGCGCCATCGCCGATAAGAAGGGACTTTTCGAAGTCGCTAACGGCGGAACGATTTTTCTGGACGAATTAGGAGAGTTGCCTCTCACCATGCAGGTGAAGTTACTCCGAGTTATTCAAGAAGGAACTTTTAAAAGAGTCGGTGGTACCGATGACGTGCACGTAGACGTGCGAATCATCTCGGCTACTAACAAGGTATTAGATATCGAAGTGAAAACTGGCCGGTTCCGAGAAGACTTATTTTACCGCTTGAACGTGATTCAAGTTCATTGTCCTCCGTTGCGCGAACGTCGGGAAGACATCCCAATGCTCGCCGGCCACTTCTTGGAGAAATTCTCTAAGGCGTTAGGCATGAACACGAAACGTATCACCAATGAAGCCATGGAAGTTTTGAAACGTTACCACTTTCCCGGTAACGTCCGTGAGCTTGAAAACATTGTGGAGCGTACGGTAGCTCTTGAGCCAGGTGCTGCGATTCTTCCGGAGAGCTGGCCCAGACATCTTTTGGAAACCAGCCAGCAGCCTACGGGTCAACTCGATGCAAACAAGATCGAGATCGACGAGCAGACTGGAATTGACCTTGAGAAATTAGTCGCGGATTTCGAGCGCACGCTTCTCACGAAAGCACTTCAGCAAACCGGTGGCGTTAAAAAACGTGCCGCCAAGTTGCTTAAGATTAGCTTCCGTAGCATGCGATATCGTGTCGACAAATATGCTTTAGGTAACTTAAGCGTGGATGACGATGAAGAAGATTCAATGGATCAAGCAGGAAACGCTTAGACATTGGTACGGGGGTCGGTAAACCTCCCCTCTACATAAAGTTTAATCTTGCGGGAATATGGTTCGTTAGCGGAGCCCGCTTTTAGACCTTCACAATTCAGATTATTAAGGATAGCTACTTTCGTTCACTCGGAGGTAGCTATTCTTATTTTTACTGATCCGCCTAATTCCCAGCCATGCCAATTCTCTTAAACCGGCCTTAGCCGCATTATCTTAGCTTAAGGGGTTCTCCTGCCTAGGCCGAGATCACTCAATTGTGAAGGTAGGCTTGGTTAGCCCTGAAAACAAAAAAGCCGGTACGCGAGTCGCGTATCGGCTTTCCTTAAGCTAGAAGAAATCTTGCGAGACCTAGTTTACTTCACGCCATCTTGGCTATTCGACAAAGTGCGGAAGTTATCCATCGTCCATTGGTCAGGCGAAGAACCCGAGGTGTTCGAGATGTATCCACCGGCAGTCGCCGTGAAGGAGGATCCTGAGCTAGGCATCGTAGATGATAAGCAACCGCCCGATCCAAGACCGCCGACGTAGAAATAAGTGGGCGCCGTGTAGTAAGCAGGGAATGCGCTACTCAACGTCAGCACACCACCTGCACCCGACAACGGAGCTATCGTTCCTACAGTCGCACTGGAGCAGTTGTTACCCGGAAAACCCGAAGTGTAAATGCGGGTCGCGGCGACTCCGTCCAACTCAAATCCTACAGCGTTGATGTTGTTACCGTAGGTGCCGTATTCAGAGTAGAACGCGGTTTCTACAGTGTACAAAGCGCCAAGTCCGACTTTCGCTTCGGATTTTTTAGCTTTTTGTACCATCTTTTTAAATGTCGGAACGCCGATGGTCGAAAGAACGCCAATGATCGCTACTACGATGAGCAATTCAACCAAGGTAAAACCCGAACGGGACTTACGTGAAAACCTCTTCATAAGATTTCTCCTGGGATCAAAAAGTTCTGGTTTAAGGGAGCTGCTAAATTGTTTTGGAAGATGTAACTAGATCTTCTATATCATAACGGGTTCTGGGGGATGATTCCACAGAATAATTGCCACTCTTTTATTCCCTTATAGTTTGATATGCCTAGTGAGCAGCAGGAATTCTATTGCCTCGCGGCATGAACCCTTTCGGGAAATACTTGCAGTGCGACGGGTAAGTGTCCATCCCGCGCTTGAACGCAGTTTGATAATGATGGGTTATTTCAAGACCTTCGCCAAGTTTCTCGGCACGAGCTAAGACCCCCATAGCGAGATCGCATCGTCCTTCTTTATTGAGATACTTGGCGTACTGAATTTCAAAAAACGCAGATTCTCGTTTCGTCCTAATAGCTTTCATCATTTGGATAAACTTCAACTGTGTTTCATCAAAGGTTCCGTAAATAAGATCGTAGAGAAACTCAATTTTAAGAACATCCTCCTCGACCTGCTCACCCCAAATGTCTTTGCTGGTCCTACGGCATTCCGCCAACGCTATTTTTATCTCTTCTTGGGGGGCAGAATTATTGAGGAGGGCCGACGTGTAGCCTACCCAGTTGGCGTAATACTCTGGGTAGTGCTCCACTTCTATGCGACTGTAGTTTAAACGACTTGAACATTCAAAGAGACGCGTTTCTAGAGCACAAACCGAGTAGAAAGCGACGCACCCATAACCAAGCCACCAAATAAATCTAGGATGATCGGAACTGCGCTTAGCCAACACCCACGACGACATTCCCATTAAAACGACGAACCCAAAGGAACAAAAATAAATATAGTGCTCGGATCCCAGATTGGCGTTGGGAATGGCCAGATAGACCCATCCCGCGCAAAAGAGAGCCCCCCAAAGTCTGACCCAACCCTTTTGCAGACACAGGAAGATAGAACCCACTAGGCCCAGTAATAGGGTGAGAATGTGCGCCCACAACGGCCATGTGAAGCCAATGCTCTTTCGAAAAAGCACTCGGGTCACGGTGAGGTGAGTTCCCGTAAATAGTTTCAATAAATATTCGACCAGAGAGCGCGAAGCGAGAGCAATGTGCATCGGGGGGGGGATGATCGCCCAGCCGATGGTGTGGGAATAGGTGTACGGGCCAGCAGCGTCCCTACGCAAGAGCAGGTACAAGATCGGCGCCCAAATAAGTTCAAAAGCAACCATCACGAAAATAAATTTCCGAAGTATTGCTCGACCTGGCGCTTTCGCCCCTGGCAGCCAGAAGAAAAGGACAATGAGAGGGGGAACGAAGACGGCAAACACTTCTTTGGATAGTTGTGACAACCCCAAACAAAGAAAGATGCCAGCATAGTAAAAATAGGTAAGACGTGACTTCTTCGGAGTGACCGCCAGATGCTGGGCCGCCAAAATCGCAAGGCTTGCAAAAAGAGTAGCTAGTATCTCTCCGCGAAACTGAGCAATTTGTAACGCTTCCGACAACACAGGAAGGGTCAGGAAAAGGGCGATGAGCCCGAGGTAGAAGCCCGGGGTGGCTTTGAACTTAGAGCGCTTTCCCCATTGCACCAGATTGAAATACCAAACCGCTCCCACAAGACAATGAAGCAATAGCGATAGGAAATGCTGACCGGAAACCCTTCCATTTCCTATCAAGACCCCTAGAGCCAAGAAAAAATTAGTAACGGGTTTACTAGGCTGGAGTATAAACGAGAAGCATCTGCGCAAACTATTAATCAGGAAGATATCTGGATTTTCGGAAACGAATGTTACATCGTCATAGAGATAGTCCCGAGTCACGATCAGCGGATAAAAAATAATCGCAACTAAAACAAGTACCCCGAAAAGGGGGGCGAAATGTTTCCGAATCCAATCCCGAGTCTTCATGATTTCTCCTGGCGAGGGCAGGTAATGAAGAAATATTGTACTACAACCTTTGAACTGGAGTGGAGCTAGGTCATCGCTCAGCGACGATACTTTTTAGCGTAGCCAGGTTTGGTAGTTTGTTTGCCGCGCGTCAACACCAGGGATTCGGCGGGAACATCTTCGGTCACTGTAGATCCCGAAGCAATATAGCTTCCCTTCCCGATACGCACAGGAGCTACCGTTTGGGAATCGCTTCCCACGAAGACTCCGTCTTCGATGATGGTCTTATGTTTCTCGGGGCCACCGTCGAAATTGCACGTTATAAACCCGCAACCAAGGTTCACGTCTTTTCCTATCTCGGCATCTCCCACGTAACTAAGGTGGGAAGCTTTGGAGCCAGCGCCCATGCGAGTCTTTTTCAACTCAACGAAGTTTCCAATTTTCACGGCAGACTCGAGAATGGAGCCCGGGCGAAGATGGGCGTATGGCCCTACGGAAGATTTCGTCGCGATCTCACTTTTTTCAATATAAGAGCCTTGTTTGATATGAACAAAGTCATCGATTCTGGAATCGGTGACACGGCAAAAGCTTTCGAGGTGACTGCCTTTACCAATATGCGAGTTAATGATCGTGCATCCGCTCTCAATGGAACAATCAGGTTCTAAAGTGGTACGCGAATCGATCCAAGTGGTCTTCGGGTCTTGAAGGCTAACGCCCTTAAGCATCCAACGCTGGTTTATCTTGTCTTGAAAAGCCGCCTCTACCTGCCAAAGCGCATAGCGATCGTTGATGCCAGCAATCTCTTTGGAATCGTTGATCACAAAGGGCACGACCCTCTTATTTTCGGCAGAAAGGATTCGAATCACATCGGTAAGATAGAACTCGTGCTGATTATTCTTGTCCTGAATCTTTGCCAGAGCGGGAAATAGTTCCGAAATCTCAAAACAATACAATCCACCGTTGATCTCTCGGATTCGACGATCGGCATCACTGCAATCGGCCTCTTCACGAATGTCAGATATGGTTTGGCCAGGCCCTCTTACAATTCGGCCGTAGCCTCGAGGCAAATCCATTAAAGTCGTAGCCACCGTGCAAGCCGCTTTACTCTCATAGTGCTTGGCCAGTAATCCCGTCAAAGTCTCGGAGGTAAGAGAAATAACATCGCCACTCATTAGAAGGAGCGTTCCCTTCTTTCCCTTGAAGTGACTCTCAACCGATTTTACGGCGTCTCCCGTTCCTCGTTGCTGATCTTGCCGGACGTAACTAATCGCCGAGTAATTTTCGCAAGCTTTTCGGACAACCTCTTCCCCATGTCCGACCACAACGGTAATGCTTTGCGTGGGAATACTTTCAGCCAGATCTAAAACATAGTGCAACATGGGACGGAACAAAACTTGGTGAACGACCTTGGGAAGGTCTGAGTACATTCTTTTCCCCTGGCCGGCGGCAAGGATTACGATGTGAGGAGCAGTGGAGTCGGTCATCATGGTCATTAACCCTTCGCTGAAAAGAAGTGAGAGTTCTCGGCCTCTTTTACGTCCTTTTCGATTTGCGCCTTTAGCGCATCAACTGAGGAGAACTTCATTTCGTCTCGAATTCGATCGAGAAATGTTAACTCAATAGTCTCATCATAAATGCGAGCATTAAAATTTAACAAGTGGACTTCTAATCGGGGAACCAAATTCTCTCCCCCGAACGTCGGTCGCACTCCGACATTAGTCACTGAACGATACCATTGTTCCTGCCATCGCGCGCGCGTCACGTAAACGCCGTTCTTAGGAAGTACCTTGTCGTGAGGAATCTGAAGATTGGCCGTGGGAAACCCTAGCAACTGCCCCCGTTGGTCCCCGTGAGAAACTTGCCCCCGAACGGAATAAGCTCGGCCGAGCCATTCCGCCGCTTGGGTAACATTGCCCTCTAAAAGGGCACTCCGGACGGCGGAACTACTGACCCGGGTTCCCTTCCACTCGAAAGGCGGAAGTACTCCAAGATGCGAGTTATCCCGCTCGCACCACTGTTTAAGAAGAGTCGTGTTACCACCGCGGTTTTTTCCGAAGTGAAAATTGAAGCCCACGTGCATGCTATTCGCGTGCAAACCAGTTCGTAAGTAGTTGGCGTAGAAAGATTCGGGAGAGAGCTCGGCAACTTCTGTGGTAAAAGGCGCGACAAATACGTATTCCACTCCAAGTGTTTGGAGCCTCGCCAGCTTTTCGGAAGTCGTAGTAAGGCGCTCTAACTTTTTTGCAGGATTTAAAACTTCTACTGGATGGGGAAAGAAAGTGAGCACCGTAGAAGCAAGCCCTTTTTCAACAGCGTATTGGCGCATATCATTGAGAAGCGCGACATGCCCTCGATGACATCCATCGAAGTTGCCTATCGCCACTGCGGACGCAGGAATTTTTTGGGTAGCTTCTTCGAGACTATGAAAGACTTGCATCAGACCTGCATCAAACTAAAGGCTCGCGCCCCTTCGAATGGGCCGGCGCTCTAGTGAGCTACAGGGCCGCTGGAAGAGATCGAACTGCGAGAAGAATCCGATTTACGAGAAGAGACCACTTGGGCTCGTCCGGTGCTTTTCTTTCCTTTGGAGGAAGGGGCACGCTTCGCGGGAGACTTCGCTTTCGATTTGCCTTTGGTAGCAGGCTTCGCGAGCTTTTCGTTCGTTGAAAGAGATTTCAAATAGGTGACCAGTTCATTAAACCCCTGGTTCAAACGGCCGGCTTCGTAGTTCACGAGGCTGACCACTTTCTTTTCGACATCGACTTTCGTTTTTTGGAGCTGGTTAGCGAAAACATCAAGTTGCTTGCGGCTTTTGTCGCGAGCGTCGCGGCTCTTAAGATCGAGATCCTTAACGAGCGATTTCACGCGTTTTTCGTAACTGGTCCACTGCTTGGAGATACCGTGAAGAAAATCGGAGTTTCTCAGAGAAGAACCCAACATCTCCTTAACACCCAACAACGTTTTTTTTGCCGATTTTTCCGCCATATACATCTCTCCTTTTGGCTCCTTCAAGCTCCTATTTCGCTCTACGAAAAGCCGAATTCCGGTTCAATGTATGGCACCGCAAAAAAATGTCAAGAGAAGTCCAGGGTTAACCTGAGGAAATGAGGGGCAGTTTCAGACTAGAAAGTGCACTGTTGGTCCGGAAGCACGATTCCCTCAAACGGAACGAATCGATAGTTCCAATGTGTGGCTTGGTCGTTAATTTGAAGCTCGTTCGTAAGCTTGTAGCTGAAGGTCTGAATCCTTCCGACGTCCGACGCTTCGACGGACGCTCCTCCGTTGGCTCCCGACGAGGCAGGAGTACTAAATTGGAATGTGAACACGCGTCCCGAGGGATCGACGTTGTAACTAAAAACCAGCGAAGGATCATTAAAGCGTTCATTATTTTGAACTTTGTGGACTTCGCCCGTGTAGTTCTTAAAGAAGGTCATCGTCTCGAAATTGGTATTGGTTAGATTCTTAATCGTGGCGTCGTTGGTACCAATCTTAACGAGTCTAAACTCCTGGTCGGTGATTGTAGTGAGTTGAGGACCGGCCTGCTGACACTTTTTCTGGCAGCCCACAAAGAGGAAGCTGCTCAGCGTCAAACCGACGATGTATAAAACGGTGACAGTATTTATGTTATGTCGATGCTTCATAAGTTGCCTAAACTCAGGTGTTCTATCTACC
>JBBQIT010000023.1:0-18294 GCA_038325205.1 Bdellovibrionota bacterium | reverse complement strand
ATAATCATCCCCTTACAATAGTATTGGGAATACTTATCCCATATTGAAAAGTTAGCACCGAAACCCACAGATCCATACTTGCGCTACCTTGGAAACAGTGACGTGATTTGATGGGATTGGATGAGGGGGGCGAATGTAGAGAGTCACTACGTCATCGCGAGGAGTGAGCGAAGCGAAAGGACGAAGCAACCTTTGTATAAGGAACTAGGCTGTCTCTTGGGAATTGGCGGTTACCTTGTGGCATGTGACCGCTACCTTTCAAGCTTGAAATACGACGGGCACCTTTTTACTTTTTCTTCTTCTTTTTGGGAGCTTTGGCGCCAGCCAGTAAATGGACGGCTTGCATGGCTAGATCCCAGCGGACGATTTCTTCACGGCGTTTTTTCGCGTCAATCTTGGGTTGAAAAGACTTGGCAGCTTTCCAACGCTTTTGTACATCATCAAGTCCCGTCCAAATACCGACCGCGAGTCCCGCTTGAAGGGCAGCACCCAGCGCTGTTGTTTCCATAATCTGAGATCGTACGACCTCAACTCCTAGGAGATCGGTTTGAAATTGCATCAGGAGATCATCAGCAGAAGCTCCTCCATCTACTTTGATGGGCGATAATTTTTTCCCAAGATCGTGGGTCATCGCTTCAAGCAGTTCCCTTACTTGAAAGGCGATCCCTTCTAAGATGGCTCGAGCCATGTGTCCTTGACTGGTTCGACGAGTAATACCTGTGAAGAGTCCCTTCGCTGTCGGGAGCCAATGCGGGGCGCCCATTCCCGAAAGAGCCGGGACGAAAACCACACCATCGGAATCGGGGACCGAAGCCGCTAGTGCTTCAATGTCTGAAGATTTTGCGATCATCTTCATCCCATCTCTCGCCCATTGAACAGCGGCTCCCGCAATGAAAGCGCTTCCTTCCACGCAATAGGTGGTCTCTTTTCCCAACTTCCAAGCGACCGAAGTTAAAAGTCCATGCTTTGAATAGATAGGAGCCTTGCCGGTGTTGGCTAAAATAAAAGCCCCAGTTCCATAAGTGCATTTCACCGCACCTTTGGTGAAACAGGCTTGTCCGAAAAGCGCCGATTGTTGATCTCCCGCAAGACCCGTAACCGGAACTCCATCGGGGATTCCGGAGAAGTTTCGTGTCTTACCATACGTTACGCTAGAGGGCAGAATTTGCGGAAGCAAGGACTGGGGAATACGGAAGAGCTTAAGCATTTCCTCATCCCATTCGCACGTCTTCAGATTCATGAGCAAAGTGCGACACGCGTTGCTCGGCTCGGTGAGATGGTTA
This sequence comes from Bdellovibrionota bacterium, assembly GCA_038325205.1. Lineage (GTDB taxonomy): Bacteria > Bdellovibrionota > FAC87 > UBA2466 > UBA2466 > JBBQIT01. The sequence goes on along the minus strand of JBBQIT010000023.1, from coordinate 17,011 downwards.
CCCGTCATGCGATAAAGGAGGTAACTTTCAATCGTTCCGAACGCGATCTTACCCTGACGCGCCAGTTTCGCAGCTTCAGGAACGTTCTTTAGGATCCAGGCTAACTTCGTACCGCTAAAATAAGGGTCCAAGCGAAGACCCGTGAGTTTATGTACGGTCTTTTCTAGGCCCCCCTTTTTCAGCCGGGCACACTCCTCAGCGGTCCGACGATCCTGCCATACAATGGCACGACAAACCGGCGTAGCGTCAGCATCGCGATGCCAAAGACACGTCGTTTCGCGTTGGTTGGTAATTCCAATGGCCTCAACTTGGCGAGCCGCTTCGGGCTCCTTTTGCAAAACTAGACCAACCGCTTTTATTACGGAGGCCCAAATTTCGTTGAGGTCATGTTCCACCCAGGCGGGCTGAGGGAAATGCTGAGGAAATTCGACAGTTGCCGCGGCTTTAACGGTTAAGTGATCGTCAATTAATAGCGCGGTACTTCCGGTGGTTCCTTGATCGATGGCTAGAACGTAGCGTCCCATGAACTAACTCCCTACTTTTTTGATCGGTGCGGCAAATAACTAACTGTTAACTTCCTTAACTTTCCTCGTCGTCAGGAATACAATACATACATGGACTTTTTTAAGAAGCTCAATCTAAGTCGATTCAAACGTAGTATGCAAGGGCTCATTGATTTTGCCATGCTCATCGAGCAAGCCGATCCGGCTAACCGTGTCCGCATTCTGGAACAGGCCGAAGCGCAGGACGCCGACTTTGTTTTTAAGGTAATGCGCAAGGTAGTTTTCTTCGAAGAGTTAATCTATCTCGATGAAACGATTCAAGCCGAAATTTTTGCCAAGACTTCGTCCAAAGTTTTAGCCTACTCTTTAATTGGAACGCCTGCCGAGCTTCGCACTTCGGTTTTAAAGCAAATGGGACATCGCGAGCGAAAACTGCTTCAAGATGAAGAAGAAAAGATGGGCGCGACACCTCCCTCGTCTTTGGCTCTTGGCGCGCAAAAGCAGATCTTAAAGACCGCTCGCCAGCTGGAAGCCCAAAATAAGTTTGTTTTCGAACTCAGTGCTTGTCCGCGATTTAAATTGAAGCGAAAACGAGCCACCGTTTTAGATGCTCCTCCGGATGCGACCGTGGAAATGCGACGTCCTTTAATCGCAAAGAAATAACAAAATCAAACTCCCGGCCTTGTGATAGCTTGGGCGATGGTATGGTCGCCAACCCAGAAATTAAACGAATCCTCGATCTTGCTTATCAGGACTATCACGTTCTTTTTCATCGAGAAAAAGATCCCGTCTCTTTAGTTCATCGTTTTACCGATCCGAGAGACCAAGAATGCGCTGCCTTTCTAGCCGCCGTACTATCTTACGGAAACGTCGCTACCATTTTGAGCAGTGTAAAAAAGGTCTTAGGTCGACTGGACCGCTCCCCCTATCAAACCATTACTTCCTCGGAACGTTTTTCGTTTGAGGGATTTCGGCATCGTTTTACTACCGGCGAAGACATCGAAATCCTCTGCCACTGGACTCAGTCGGCATTACAGACCCATCAAACGCTAGAAGGCTTTTTTATCGGCGATAACGATAGCCGACTGCCCATGATTGAATTGCTTTCGAGTTTTGTAGAACGGTTTACCAGCCAGAAGGTTCCCAAAAGGTTGGAAGCGCCTTTGAAACGACGAGCGCGAAACTTGAAATACCTGATTTCCGACCCGAAGCGTGGGAGCGCTTGTAAGCGACTTAATATGTTCTTACGATGGATGGTTCGAGCCCCCGACGGTATTGATTTGGGCCTATGGAAAAGGCTAGATGCGGCTCAACTCATGCTACCCGTCGACACGCATGTTCTTAAGACTTTGCACGGACTTAAGTGGGTTACGTCCCAGCAAGCGACGTGGAAAGTGGTTGAAAGTGCTACCGATAAGCTCAAAGTCTACTTCCCCAGCGATCCCATAAGATACGATTTTGCATTGTGCCACCTTTCGATGACGGGTAAGACTATCCGCGCCTATGATCGGAGACCGGAATGCGAAAGTGGAATGACGACCCCTACACAAAAAAAGCCCGCCGTGAAAACTACGAAGCGCGCTCGATCTATAAGCTGAGTGAAATCGACCAAAAGGAACGCCTCTTCAAAGGGGTTCGCCGTATTTTGGATCTAGGCGCCGCTCCGGGCTCGTGGACTCAATATTGTCTGGAAAAGGCTCCCTCCGCGAAGATAATTGCGTGCGATCTCTCCGAGCTTCAAGTTACGGACGAAAGAATTACTTTCCTTCACCAGCCTATTGAAGAGATCGACTTCGCCCAGCACTTGGGAAATGAGAAGGTCGACCTGGTCTTGAGTGACATGGCCCCCAGAACGAGTGGCCTTCACGACATGGATGTACTCCTTTCCATAGAACTGGCGACCTGTGCCCTCACAACAGCCCAGAAATTCCTAAAACCGGGAGGAAGTTTTGTAGTGAAGGTTTTTATGGGATCTGGATTCGAGGACTACCAAAAGCTTGTGAAAGCAAATTTTGGGCATGTCCGATTAATTCGCCCAGATAGTACTCGCAAACAGAGCCGAGAGATTTTCTTCGTCGGTAAAGAATTTAAAGGGATTTGAGTTTTAGGATTAGCTGCTCAAGAAGTCGCGCCGTAGCTCCCCAAACCAGCTCCCCATCCACATGGATTCCGATACTCGCAACGGTGTACTCACCCACGTTAACTTCGACGGTTTTTAACCCCTCCGTCAGTAGTACTTCCAATGGTAGGAAAAGAAGTTGGGCGACTTCGGCGGCACTCACTTTAAAATCATAGGGAAACTCTAGCTTCGCCACCCAAGGATGGATAAGAATGTTGCCTCGAGTCAGAACGGGCTCGAGCGTTCCCAAGACTTCTATGTCAGCAGCTTTGGTGCCGATCTCTTCTTCCGACTCGCGCAACGCCGTGTCGAGAAGATTGCGATCGTGCGGCTCCCAAAATCCGCCTGGAAAGCTTATCTGGCCCTTATGGTTCTCAACCCATTGCGTTCGTTTAGTGAGTAAAATCTCTTCCCGGTTGGTCTCTTTGTTCCAACCGATAGGTATCAATACCGAAGAGATGCTCCGATCGCCTTTGGGAATGTTTTCTGGATTTGGCGGGTCGAGAACCGCCCTTAGTTCGTTGACCCTCATATCTTATTGGTGCCTGGCTACTTGGGATTTGGCAAGTTTGGAAAAAAAAGGGTAAAAGTAATCTCCTTTTCCCTTCTGGAGGTTGAACTATGGCGAACGATAGAATGAAGTCGAAAGAATGTATTTTCTGCAAAATTATTCAGGGAACGCTCCCTAGTGAAAAGGTGTTCGAAAACGAAAAGGTCTTCGCCTTTAGAGATATTAGTCCCCAAGCTCCGGTTCACGTTCTCATCGTCCCCAAAAAACATATTGTGGATGTCCTCGACGTGAAGCCCGAAGACGCCCATATTTTTCAAGACCTCTTCCAAGCGGTCCAACAGATCGCCCCCCAACTAGGCATTGCTGGACCCGGATTCCGCGCGACTTTCAACAGTGGCGACCACGCCTGCCAGACGATGTATCACGTCCATCTTCATCTACTAGGCGGCACCCAAATGGGCGGCTCTCTCATCGGCTAACTGTCTCAAAATCGGAACAGCGAGCGGCCGTAATTTGAAAGGGCGACGCAATCTCCGTCCGCCCCTTCGGCTCAAAGTTAAGCCAGAAGCGATCGCGTCGTGCGTAGCGCACCACCGAATCTAGTGGCATGTGCTTTGCTCTTCTATCCCATCAACAGAGCTTCACAACGAAGCTCAAAATAGGGGAGTCTCAAATGAAAGTTAAATCTGTAAAAACTACCGTCAGTTCGTCTCGCACGTTGTAGTCAATTCGGGGGGCGCAGAGGTTTCCTCTGCGCTCTCGAACTTTTCTTTAAGTCAGGGATAGTTTTATGCAGTCCTCTGTCTTTTCCCCTTACGAAGAACTTAAACTTCAATGGAAGTCGGACCACTCTGGTTTTGAACTTCTCTGCCCCTGGGTTCAAATCTCTGTCGATGTAGAACCCGATGAGCGACCAAAGATCATAGAGCTCACCAAAGATGGGCTGGGTTCTTCGTTTTTAGAGTTTTTTGCTCAATACCCAATTTCCTATCTTAGACACTCTAGCGTCGAAGCCCTTCCTCAAAGGGAGTCGCACGCAAAAGAGGCGAAAGAGCTTCCGCCCTATTCGTTGATCCGAACTTTAGCGAACACCGAGAAAAGTGACCTTCCGGAAGTCAACTCAAGTTGGAAGTGGGACCTTAGTCCCGTGTTGGCGTTTTCCGCTATTCCAGACACCAAGCTTTATGATCCGCTGGCCGTCTATTCGTATTTACGGCGCCTTCGACTGTTAGATGAAGCAAGTGACCCCACTAACGTTGGCATCTATCCCGAGTTAGAAGCTTTGCGAGTGAAAGACGAAGCCGTCTTCTTCCATCTAGTTCAGCTCATGCTCCGACAAAATTATCATGTAACCCATTCGTGTGAATCGAGCCTAAAGCCTGCTCTCGCCATTAAAGGATTTAAGGGTGTGATCGAGGCCTTCCTCACCGAGGAGCACGGACATGACCAGTTGGTTCTAAAAAGTTTGAGAGCGGCGGGAGCCCTGAATCCGGAAAACTACCCCCTCTTTAGCGAGATCGATTACAGCATGAGAATTCTAGGCCACTGTGCCGCGCATGCGCCGCTCGCTTTTTGCAGTATCGTCGGAGCTTTTGAGGGAAATGATTCTGCGGATCACGATCCACTCGCTCTCATCCTCGAAAAGAGCTCTCGCCCCCGCGCCGCCCGAGGAATTCAACAACACCATTTGATCAATCGAGATAATCACCACTCTCGAGTAGGCGAAGATTTAGTGAGAGGGCTCGCGCCCGCTTCAAAAAGCGAAGTGATCTTAGCGGCCCGATGGGCCGAGCTGATTGTTGAGTTGGGGAGACACTACACGACTCATTTGGGCCTCCTCGTTAAAGAGGTAGGTCGGAGTCTGAAATGAAGTTCCACCCTTCATTTCTGTTGGTCGGTAGTAAGACGGTGTCGCTAATTGGCGATGCCGTCTTTCTGCTCGGCTTTCCGTTACTTCTTTATCAAAAGACCGGCTCTGCTGCGGTGCTTGGTTATTCTCTCACCTTAGAGATGTCGATCTATATGGTTTTTTCTCTAATTGGAGGGGCCATTTCCGATCGTTTTGGATCCGTTCGCTTTTGTGTTTCGCTCGATTTCATGCGTTTTGTTTTACTGATGGGATTTTATATCTCTTATCATCATAGTTCGGGGTTCAATCTAGGCGCTGCGATGACGCTAATGTCTTTACTGTGTGCCTTAACGGCTATCTACAATATAAGTTTTGATTCTCTCCCCCTTAGATTGTTCTCGGGAGACGTCCTCACTAAAATCCTCGCCGATATTCAGGCACTGTCGCAAGTTCTAGAGCTTGCTGGCGCAGCATTGGGAGGTGCTGTACTCGGAGTCACCGGCCTAGAAGGCGCACTTTGGGTGAATGGAGTTTCTTTCTTGGGCTCGGGATTACTTCTGATGCTAGCCGCAAAGAGTATTACTAGTCGCTTACCGAGGAGAGAAAGCAAACCGTTAACATGGAAAGGGGCTGTAGAAACTCTGGGGAACGGGTTTCGAGTCACGCTAAAAATTGAGGGCATTCGGTATACCCTACTTTTAGCTCTCGCTATGAATTTAGCGTGCGCCGTAAAAGATGCTCAGTGGCTATTTCTACTAAAGGGCAACTTTGGGCTGACCCCATGGCAAATAGGAATCGTAAATAGTCTTTCAGCGGCAGGATTTGTGATCGCGATGACTTTGCTGCGTTCTCGATTGGGAAATGGCCTCTCGCTCAAGTATCGCCTCTTATTGGTAGGGCAGGGGTTGGTGGTTCTTGGAGTATTTGCCCTGGGGCTCAATCCAGGAATCATCACTGTCTGCCTTCTTTCGTTCCTGATAAACGCAGGGACTGCTTTTCATGCGCTTCCTAGTAGCATCCTTCGCAAGGATTTGATTCCCATGGAATCTGTGGGAAGTGCTCTTGCCGCAGCAAGGGTGATGTCCCGCCTTATGGCTCCTTTAGCCATGTCCCTTTCCGTACTCATGCTCCGGTGGGGCACGCTCTCACAAATTTTCATCGGGTTCGCCAGCCTAGCATTAGTCATGAGCGTTTATCCCGCGATCTCATTGTGCCGGCTAATAAAACCCAAGGGGGAGGCGCATGGCCTTGCGATATCAGCTTCATCCTGATTTAGGAATTACCTATCATCCTTTGCATCGAGTCTGGTTATTGGAAGGCGTCGAGAAACAGACCTGGGAAGTCGGACGTGGCGTCGTTTCACTTCTCACACAATACCAATCTGCCCAAAGCTTGGAGAGTACCAAAGGTCAGAGACGAAAGATTCTAGACCAGTTCGTAGAAGCGAAAGTATTAGTTCCTTCCAAGCAAAGACTACCTCCCGATGCTTTTCCAAAAAACTATCGCGCCCATCGACTCGTTTACTGGCGTCCACGATCTAAAGTCTATGAGGCGTTCGCCCCTTCGGGAAAATCGATTATCCTACAGTGGCGAATGAGAGACCGGCGCACCTCACAAATAACGCCAATATTTCAGCACGACCGCTTTCCCAAACTTATCTCACTTACTAAGACCAAAAGGGGAGAGTGGCTTGCCTATAAAAAGATCCCAGGAGTTCGCTTGGACCTGGGTGCCGCGAAAAAGCTGAAGACTAAAAAAAGAGTCTTTCAGTTTGTGGGGCGACTTTTGGATCTTGTCGAATCGCTCCACGAACAGGGAATTGTTCACGGAGATCTTCATCCAGGTAACGTGCTATGTGATCGATTCGATTTTCCCGCGCTATTAGATTTTGAGTTAGCCCATTACGAAGACGATCTCACAAAACAGATTCATATTTCAGGTGCACCGGAATTTGCCGCCCCAGAAGTCATCGCGAAAATAGCGTGCACGAGAGCGAGTGACATCTACGCTTTGGCAAAAATTGCCTATTTTGCCCTTCGAGAGAATGGCCTCAATCCCCCAGAATATTTGGAGCGGTTTGTAAGTCCAGAGCCGTCCATGCGGCCTTCGCTACGAGTGCTCGCCCGAGCCCTCACGTTTGAAAAGCATAATTAAGAGTAAGGTTCACTTGGGCCGCCCCACTAGCCTTGATCCCTGAAGCCGTTTCCGCTAGAAGGAGCGCGCATGAAAGCGCTGCTCCTCATAGGAAGTCTAGCTTTGTCGCTCCCCGCCCACGCCTCCTTCCTGACCTGTGCCCAAGCTTTAGAAGAATATGGTTTCCCCGGGGGACCTCATGAGGGCCGCCCTACGACGAATTTGAGAAATCGGAGTTTTATTCCCGGCGATAGCGAGGAGTTTGGGCTTGGGAAAGGAACTCGGGCATGGACCTATCGAGTTAATCCAGCTTGGGAAGGCGATAGTTATGTTCTGAAGCACTACACCCCCAGGGCAAGTGCGCATCGCGAGTTCTCTTTCAGCGCGGCGGAACGAGATGCGAATCGACTTCAGTGGCTAAAAAGTGATGTTCAGGGTTATCGATTTTTTAAAGGGTTGCTACCGAACGAAGGGACCGTAGAACAGTTTGCCTCAGTCGCCTTACTCGAAGTGAACGAAGCCAATTTCTATTTAAAACTCTCCAATAATCGGGGACAGGTCCTAGGGACCGTCGCCAAACGACTGGGGAATGATCACCCGGTCACCCACCGCCTCTCCGAGCTTTATATCCATCGCCTATCCTCCTTGGACCGAATGCTTAGGCTTCAGCCTGAGGTAACGGAGATTGATCTAAGAGACGAAAACGGCCTTTTTCCGGAATTGAGTTTCCGGCATCGAAAAGCGAGGTTCATTGTCATTCCGCAAGCGGTTCTAGTGAATACTCAAACCGATCTAATGACGATATTCGATCCCAGCTAAAAAAAAGGCCCGCTCTCCCGAAGTTCGGAAAAGCGGGCCGATATATCTAATACTTACCGACTAAGGCATCGGAACGACTTCGGCATCGATCTGCTTAGCAGTCTCTGCGGCTTGGAAGCGCGAGGTGATCGTGTTGTCAGTATCGTGCTTTTCCATCGAAGTGTGAGCATCGTTATAACCAGTGATACCGGCGTTGATTCCGGCGGTTAACGAAGTGACCGTTTTGCGGATAGCAGGTCTCAAGCCAGACTTCACATGAACATCAGTGAAGTTCGCATCAGCGGAATCCAACTGCGCTTGGCAATGATTCTTGTGCGATTCGAGATCGGTTTTGAGTTTGCCTAAGTGATCCACAACGTTCATCGCATCTTCACGAGAAGTTTTGATGTTTTTGTATTCCACCGTCGCGATGAAGTCGGCAAAGTTCTTAGCAGCGAGCTTACCTTTAAGATCGTTGCTCGTGGCCAATCGCGCATCCATTTCGTTCAATAGCATTTTCGATTTGTCCAAAGCGTCGATGTGAGTCGTTTCTTTAGCGGAATCCGACTGAACCAACGTCGCGAACTTCTCCGTGTTAACCGATTTGAAATCGACATTAACGGCTTCGTTCTTGTCGTTCATGACAGTACGACCGAAGAGCTTGGCCATTTCAAATTGTCCAAGACCAGTCTCTTCCATCATCTGGCCAGCTTCGCCAATGATTGGGCGAGAGCCACCGACTTCAGCACCAAAATATTCAACCTTCGTGAAATCGACTTTCGCCACGTCGTGACGTTTGTGAATCGATTGAAGGAAGTTCTTGGCGATTTGTTCGTAGGCTTTTTCTTCGTCAACGCCTTCGACAGTAACCGTGACTGATTCCTTGAGTAGAGGAACGAGAGACTTCGCGGCGTCATTAAGTGGCTTCGTGAAGGCTTCACTGGCTACGAAAGTATCGTAGGCATTTTTGGCTTCAACAGACTTGGTGTCAACACCACCGATATAACCCTTAGCGAAGTTTTCTTCGCTAACGTCGATACCATCACGTTTCGCGGTCCACTTCACGATGCTGGCGTCAAGGCGCTTCATCATAGCAGTTGGGACTGCGGCACGGGCAACGCATTTGTTGCGAGATTCGATTCCTTGTTCAGCCAACGTTTCCAAATCCGTTAACTCTTTTTTAGAAAGAGGAATAGGAGCCGGAACTACGTTCTGGGTGTTTCCGATGAAACCAAGGTTCGTTTTCTTCTTGTTCACGCCATCATTCAATTCCTTGGCGCTCTTGGCGACATCGATATTTTTGGAGCTCGACAAATTTTCCAACATCTTCTTAACGAGAGGAGCACTTAAGGTTTTAAGAGATTGGTGTCTGAGCAATCGGACCGCTTCGGTCTGAGCCGTGAGGGTCTGTTCAGGCGTCGTCGCGTTTTTGAGACCATTGTTCACTTCTTCGAAAAGTTTCGTGAAGTTTGCTCGGTAGTCAGGTCCTTGAATGCGATCCTGAAGATCAAGGGATTCAGCTTTGAGGCTGTTCAAACGAACATCGGCAGGCATTTTCTGTTCGGCTTGTAGTCCGACAGGTAACAAAGTTAGTGCCACGAGGGCAACGAAAAGGTTCTTCATTGTCATACTCCTAAAATAAAAAAATTAATTACAACCGTTGAAAATGTTGTTCAAGACGTTCGAATCGGTTTGTCCGCCCGAAACTTGACTTGGGGTGTATTTGTCCGCAATGCCACGAGAGTAGCAATCGCATTGGCTTTGAGTTCCACCAATAACCGAAACGCAAGATTCGGATTGGCTGTTGATCAACGCCTGAGTCCAACCGTTAGGAAGGTTGTCTTTTTTGGCACAGCTGATCGCGAGAAATGCGAACACTAACAAAGATACTTTTAATTTCATTTCATCACTCCGTTAAAAAAAACCCGAAGGGCCGTTCTCCTCGGCGAAGGGTTTTGCAAGTGGTGTGCCGCTTATTTAGGCGCGGGAAATTGTGAAATGAATTGGCGACGGTAGCCACTCGGACAAATAACGGCAGTGACGATTTTGTAGACAGGGTGAATGCGGGAAGGGATTCGGATTCGGATTCGGAAAAGGGTTAAGGATTAAGTCTTAAGGATTCAATTCGCCGTCGGCGAATTGAATGCCCAGGGAGGGAATCGCCTACTACGTCCTATTCCGCTAACGCGAAATAGGACTGCGCAGGCCCCCCTCCACTGAAAACCACTCACTTTTCGTTCGCGGTTTTCTGCTCATTTGCTCCCTTTGGTCGCAAACGAGCACCGTTGCGCTTCGATTCCCTTGACGCTTTCTAAAAGTCTGGGGGAGTGCCGTGTTCGGTTTTTATAAAAGAAGATAAAGAATTGCCCAGGGAGGGAATCGAACCCCCCACACGAGGATTTTCAATCCTCTGCTCTACCGACTGAGCTACCTGGGCTTATAAAAAATTTAAACGACCCTGCCTGCTCAGTCGGTAGAGCAGGGGGCCTCATCACACGGTCGCTCCGCTCTCTTGGGCGACTGAGCTACCTGGGCCCACAATTAGTCGATGAAGTTACTTTACGAAGTTAGGTGTGGTCAAGCTTCCACCGCTCCAGAAATGACTGAACGGCTTCCGCCCGATGGCTGATTCGGCCTTTATCGTCCGGGCTGGCCTCCCCAAAGGTCAGTCCCAACTCGGTAGAATAGAAAATGGGGTCATAGCCGAACCCGTTACCGCCCGCGGCGGCTGGGGCGATCTTACCCTCTACCGTTCCCTGAAAAAACACAGGGACCCCGTGACCATCCAGAAAACAAAGCACGCACCGAAACCGGGCCGTCCAGCGTAAGGGCTCGATGGGGGCAAGTTCTTTAAGCAACTTTTGGCAGCGTTCGGGAAAAGTAAGGTGTTCCCCACCATAAAAGGCGGAATGAACTCCGGGTCGGCCATGGAGCGCGTCTACTTCCAGACCGCTATCGTCGGCCAAAACCGGAACTTTATAGAGTGCTTGGTAGCGTAAAGCTTTGATGAGGGCGTGTTCATAGTAAGTTTCGCCCGTTTCTGGCACTTCGGGCGGTTTAATGGACTGAAATCGGCTGTCGTTAGTTCCGGAAACCTCCCAATTTTCTGGCAATAGCTTCTTAAACTCAGCTAGCTTTCCCAAATTGCCGGTCGCGATAAGAAGTTTCATGAAAGCACCTTCTCCTGTGCACTGAGGAGCTCACGAATCCCCTTATTGGCTAAGACCAACATGGCATCGAGAGCGGCCTGGTCAAAAGGCGAGCCCTCCGCTGTCCCTTGAACCTCAACAAACTGATCTTTTGAAGTCTTCACTACGTTCATGTCGACCTCGGCCGATTTGTCCTCTTCGTAGTTCAAATCTAAGCAGGGGACTCCTTTTACCATTCCTACGGAAACCGCAGCGACGGCTGCATTCACGGACTTTTCAATTCCGGGAACCCGGCCACCCAACTTCTTAAGCGCCAACATTACGGCCACAAAACTACCCGTAATCGAAGCGGTTCGCGTACCTCCGTCGGCATCGATCACATCGCAATCGACAAGAAGGGAGCGTTCGCCAAAACGTCCTAAATCCACACAGGTTCTTAGACTACGACCAATCAGACGTTGGATTTCGTGAGTCCGACCGCCGACTTTGGCTCTTTCGCGCCCCACTCTCTGCGTAGAAGAAGCGGGAAGCATGGAATATTCGGCGGTTAGCCAACCCTTTCCGCCACCCTTCAACCAAGGCGGGACACTTTCCTCCAACATTGCAGAGCAAATCACTCGGGTATTGCCCATCTCGATAAGGCACGAGCCGGCAGGGTGCGACAGATAGTGTGGTGTGATCTTAATAGGCCGAAGCTCGTCAGGCTTTCTACCGTCGAAACGAGTGATAAGTGTGCTCAAGAAACCTTCCTGTCTTTTAAACGTGAGACCGATCATTCCAGACGTCCTGGCATAAGCCAACAGCTTTGGTGCCGGCTCAAAAGCTGCGACGAGTTAGGGCGCGATATCGGATTCCATGACGACCATGGGCCCGCAATCGCCTGAAACCACATCCGCGAATAAGGCAACGATCTGGGAAACCAAGATCCTTCTTGTCCGACTTCCCAAAGCCTGGACGCGTGACATGCTAATCGCAAGACCAATTTCCGAAAGCCGGCCTTCTTCTTGAAGAGGACGAATAAAGCGGACTATCAATGGGTCGGGCTGAAAGTCGGCGTCGTTTCGGTTGATGAGATCGACCAATTGCCCCAGGCTAATTGTCTCCGGTAGCGCCGCCCCTTCCCCCAATCTTTCCCATTCCGCTCGAAGCAGCTCACGAGCATCTAAGGGCTCGGGAATGTCTGTTGCTTTAGGGTGGTTATAAAAAAGAAGCGCTGGCGTCTTCGCAGCCAGTCCTGCGAAAGGAGATTGAGTAAATTTTGTGAAATATCCAGGCGCAAACACGTATGGGGCTGCGACAGCTTGCCGGGGATCTAGCGTGAGCAGATCGTCGTCTACTCTGAGCAACAAAGTATCTCCATGAGTTGGGTCCACATCCAATAGTTGTATGTTGCCCTTCTTTTGATTGAACTGGTAATGGACCACGAAGGGCCAGCTCTTTTGGTAGTCGGCATAGGTCACGCTAAATTCACGGGCACCTTTTTGTTTACGGGTCAAAAACCAAACCCCGGTACCTCCTCGATTAGGATTCGAGGCTACAAACGAAATATCGTCGACACCATTATCTACAACTGACGGGGTATCCATTGCGACGATAGGGGGAACGGTAGGATCTAAAGACTCAATCACGAAACTCCCTATCACGGAAAGAGCGGCAAAAGTGGTGGAGTCCAGAGAAGAAATTTGGTGAACCCGTTCGCTGTTGAGCCATTGGGCTGGGCGAATCTTCTTGGTAGAGACTTTTGTGGCGTATCCGTCGGAAAGAAATACCGAGCCATCAGAACGGGCTAGGAGAACTTGCGATTCGTTATGCCGGGAGATCGCCGTTATATTGGAGAACTCAGTGATCTTTTTTACTGCCCCTTCGTTCACTTCAAAAACCGAATAAAAACTATCCAGAAAAATCAACCGAGGCTTTTCTGGGGCTGCTCCGGGAAGCACGATAAACCGAGAAACATTGGGATTGTGTTGAAAGCGAATGAGAGGATTGAAACTCCGGCTGAGCTGGGAACTCCCGGCAAACACATACTCGTTAGCATTTAGTGCCGTGTGATTGGCCCATAAGCCGTACATGTCGTCGGCTTGGACTTCTGTACATGATAGAAATATCAAAAATAAGATTCTGGCCATTGTCGCGCTACTCCTCCGAGCGAGCGAAGGTAGCGCGAATTGAGAGCAAATTCAAAAGGAAGTCGAACTGATTACGATTGGCTTGGCTTTGAATTCTTCCGCAAAAAATCAATAATCCCTGAGCCAATAGAGTGGGCTAGCCTTTTTAAATAAATCGGATTCGAGAGATGGCTAGCGTCTTCGATGTGATTAACGTAGCCAATTTCCACAAGAAGGGCGGGCATAATAGTGCCCGACAGCACCGTAAAAGGAGCCTGACGGACACCATGAACGTTTGGCTTTAAATTCTTTGCCATGGACCTAAAGACGGTTTGGGCAAACCCACTGCTACTTTCGATATGGAAGGTCGTCTGCACGTCTGACAAAATCGAAAGCACCCCCGAGGTTAAAGGGGCCTCTTTCGCATTTTCGACCGCTGCTAAAATATTTGCTTCATCATCAGTGGCCTCGGGGCTCAAAAAATAAACCTCAAAACCATGCGCGAGCGGTTTTTCTGCAGAATTCGCGTGAATGCTTAAAAAGACATCGGCACCCCAATGATTCGCTTGCTCCGCACGTTCTTTGAGCGCTAGAAAAACGTCAGTCTCTCGGCTTAGTCTGATGTCGACAGGCATTCGCTTAAAGGCTGCTTGAAGCCCTAGATCCTTTTTGACCAATTTACCCACACGTAAACAAAGATCGTTCTCAGAAATATTAAACATTCCCTCAGCACCGCGATCTTTACCTCCATGCCCTACATCTAAATATATTTTAGTAGGTGTAGCGGCAAACCCACGCGGCATGAAAATAGACATCACAGTAAGGAAAAGAAAAATAAACGGGTGGAGGCCTTCGATGAAAGAGATTCTATTTTTCATGGTAGAATTAGAAGGAATTTCCGCGACAAATTTCTGTACCTTTGGACATTTTGTCCAACTTACCTCACGCCCTTCGGAGTCCAATGAATCAAATGAAGAGTAAGATAAAAGTGATTGGTCTGTTCGCGGTGCTGTTCTGGATATCGACGTGTCTAGGAGCAAAGAGCTCACTCTCTAAAGTAGAGCGCCCTTTCATAAATTTTAGCACACCCGTACGAGTCCTCCTAGCAAAGGGGCTTAAGTCCGCACGCGTTTATAGTTCAGCCCATCGCATCTATTTCCGCCCGGAAGGGGGCACTGGCTGGATGTCGGCCCAAGAACTGGTTGCCGAAATTCGGGATAATCATTTGGCAATTAACGGGGTTATCGTCCCTTATCACGCCCTTGTGATTCAGGGTGCCAGAGAGTCAGACCTCGTCACGTTTGCTTCAGAACTTTTTGAAGGAAGAATTCGCCTAACTCAGCAAACCGAAGGCATGACAGCGACCAACGAAGTTCCTTTAGAAAACTACCTTATCGGTACCGTAGCTTCTGAGATGGTTCCCAGTTGGGAGACTGAAGCGCTCAAAGCCCAAGCCATCGCTTCACGTAGTTACACGCTTTTCATGATGAAGCATTCCAAAAGTGAGCTTTACGATCTCGAGCGAAGCGTGGAAGACCAAGTTTATGGAGGGGCGAAAATGGCGCCCCAAAAAGTGCGGCAAGCGGTTGCCGCCACTCGGGGAATCTATCTCAGTGACGGTCATGATCCGATGAAGGCTTTTTTCCATTCTCGTTGCGGAGGAACGACTGAGATTCCCAGCGCGGTCTGGAAAAACCATTCCAAATACGAAAACCAAATTACAAGCGTTGTGTGCCCCTTCTGTTCCAAACATCCGTATGCCTGGCACGCTTGGGTAAAACTAACTGATCTTTTTTCAGCTCTCAGATGGCACCCCCTTCTCTTAAAGAGTTTTGGCCTTTTCACTGGCTCGCAAACTCCCTCAGGAAGAATTGCCTCAATGGTTTTACGAGCCGATGGCAAATCAAAAGAAATGTCGACCAATGAGATTCGTGGTGCCTTAGGCTTCTCAAAAATAAAGAGCGGTTACTTCAATTGGAAACTAAAGGATGAAGGCGTCGAGTTTGATGGTATTGGGGCAGGTCACGGCGTAGGAATGTGCCAATGGGGAGCTCGCTTTATGGCCCAGCAGGGAAAGCCATTCCAAGATATTCTTCACCACTACTTTCCCTATGGAAAGCTAGCGTCTTTAGTTCAAGGCCGGCGTTCCTAACGACTGGAGATGTTTCACTACGGCGTTCGCAATAATGGCGTTGCCGTCAGCTGTTAGATGTCCTTCAGAGAGAAAATAGTCTTGCGGATTTTTGCTCTGAAGCCGCGCCTGGTGAATGAGAATTTTTTTCCCATCGATATAATCAGCGCCGGCTCGTCTAACCTCAGCCTTCAGGAACTTCTCCCTCCACCCTTCGTAAGCCATCTCTTCTTTGGTAGCGAAAAGCACAAAAAACAATGGAATCTGCTTTTCCTGACACTCCCCCACCAATTCTTTTAAGATGACGTGATTAATCTTTTCTTTTTCGTCACGCCCATAACTCTGTTCCATGGAATCTTCGGAGTGAAAGCGTCGAAGTTTTCGCGCCACAAATGCTCCTAAGAAACTCGAGATTTGAACCGGATTCACATCCAGCCACTGCAATGGGTCTGGCGGAACAGGAACGCCTTTAAGGACGAGCTTTTCATTTAATAAAGTAAAATAGGGTTTTGGTCCCGTGCGAAAAGATTGCACGCTGCGATCTAAATCGACAGAAACTAAACCAATAACCGCCGTAGGCTTTTGAAAATTTAGGCGCGCTTGTTGAAATTTCAAAAATATTTGGTCGACGCCATAACCCGACATTCCCAAATTGAAAACGGGAGTGCCCAGCGCTTGACCGACCAACTGAGGAAGTCGGTGGTCCATTCGAGTGACCCCTTCCACAAAAGCGTCGCCCAGAAAGAGAACCGCACGGTTTGGACTATCGATTACGTACGGCTTATCGGTAATGGCCCCTAAAGGATTTTGCGCCGTAATCGGCGTTCCCCAACCCAAAAGAGGATCATAAAGCCTTCCGTGCACCATGACGTTTTTGCCCCAGAGGTGTCTTAGCTTCCAATAATCGTCGTCAGTCGCCCAATCGGCGTAAAGATCGGGATTTCGAAAGCTTGCGACTCGCATCGCAATACCGACTCGAAGGATAGATTCCGCCAAAAAGAGTGAGAAGAGGACGGCAAAGGTCAGTCCGACAATACGCTTCAATGTGAGGGTCATGGGATTATTGTACCAGGTCCCAGACACAGTTAATAAAGCTAGAGCTAACGCTAAAGCGAAAGCTAGGCTCGAAGACGCCTTTTCCTCGCTTTAGCGTTAGCTCTAGCTTTAGCTTTATTACCTAGATCTGGGCCCGGACTCATCGTAGAAGAGCGTCGTGAGATTAGAGGATTTTAATTACGCACTGCCAGAAGAACTCATCGCCCAGACCCCGGCGGCCCGGCGCGACGCTTCTAGACTAATGGTCTATAACCGGGCCTCAAAGGAACTTAGGCACCGGCATTTCGCAGACCTCACCGAGCTGCTCCATCCGGGCGACACTTTGGTGGTAAACAATACGAAAGTGATTCCAGCCCGTCTTAATGCGCTGGACGACAAAGAAAGAGCCGTCGAAGTGTTTTTACTCAAACGCTTGGACTCCAGTTTTCTTCGCTGGCAGTGTCTGATGAAACCGGGAAAACGAATTCCCGAAAACGATCCAAGCCGGTCGCTCTCAGTGAAATTTCGAAACGGGGGACTGGGAGTCATTAAAAGATCACAGGGCGAAAGCGGTATTTTTCAGGTCGCGATTAGTCTGCCTCCCCACGAAACCTTTGAATCTTGGGTTCAAAAGGCTGGCGAGCCGCCGCTCCCTCCTTACTTAAAACGAACGAC
>JBBQIT010000022.1:0-18312 GCA_038325205.1 Bdellovibrionota bacterium | reverse complement strand
CCCGTCGTTAATCGAAACTAAAAGCGGGAAAGCACCTCCTTGGAGATCCGAGGGATAGCCGGATACTTGCGCAGTTAACATTACCGATCCAAATCCTCCGAGATCCGCCGCCATGTCGATGGAGAAAGAAGTTTCCACGATGGCTGGGGCCGGCTGCCCTAACCCGATTATGGTTACCGCTGCGGACTGAGTGGTACTCGCGACTGTAGTCAAAGAATCATGGTTAGAGGGGTCAACTCCGGGGACATTGGGAACCCAGGCAGCGCCAGCGGATAGCGCCGGACAACTAGCCGCCGGAGTGCTGTTACTACAACCAACCGAAAGGAGTCCGACAAACCCCAATGAAAGGAGAAGATTTACATAACAAGAAGGGCGTAACACGGTGAAACCTCCGCGACTTACAAAATATAATGGGAAATAGGAAAGACTTAATGAGCTGTTATTTTCCGCTAGAACCCCAAAATGGTAAAGACCGACTTGGTTAAAAGTTGTGGATGCGTCGCGCCAATGCCATTGTTCGTTAGTTTTCGATTAGGGTCGGTGTCTTTCTTGACGGCACCGACAACTGCTCTGATTATCGCTCGGTTGAATTTATGGGGAGCGAATATGACGAATACGAGAAATAGGTTCGGGTGGGTACTCACTTTAGGGTTTCTGTTTTTCAACTCGATGTCCTTCGGGGCGGTCACTCTCTTTGATCAAAATGACTGGAAAGTGATGTTGGGCGGCTTCGCTGAGCTAGATATCATTAACGACAACACGCGAAGCTTTACTGAGACCATGGGAAGCTCGCCGATTGCACGACCCGGGACACTTTCGGGTGAAAATGGCCGAACTCAGTTTTCCATTAGAAACTCTCGCATCGCTTTCACGGTAATGGCTCCCGTGGTCGATGGCTGGAAATCCAAGGTACACCTAGAGTTTGACCTTTTAGGCACTAATAACGGCCCTACCGAAGCAAGTCTATTTACCAGCCCCACGATGCGGGCCCGGCATGCTTACTTCTTGGTGGAAAACGAAGATTGGCAAATCATCGCTGGTCAAACGTGGACTTTGTTCGGTTGGCAAACCTACTACATGCCGGCTTCTGTCTCGGTGGCACCCATCGCGGGAGTGGTTTATCAAAGAACGCCTCAAGTTGCCGTCTTGAAAAAGTTTGGAGAACTTCAAGCCGCAGCCTCCTTATCCCGTCCCACGCAGCGCGACACCCAACTGCCCAATTTAGATGTGGGAGCCAAGTATGCTTTCGAGGGCCGCAAAGTTCCCTTCCAAAATAGCGCTTCGGGAGAAGTAACGCTTCAACCCATGAGCGTCGCGGTCACAAGTACGGTACGAAATTACGAATCTCCCAACGGAAACGGCATCAGCGGAAAGACTCACTACGCGGGATACGGCGTTGCGGTCGACACGATGATTCCGATCCTAACGGCAGAAAAAGCGGAAGAGCACGGACATGCGCTACTTTTCTCCGGGGAATTCACGACCGGACAGGGTTACGGCGATGCTTTCACCGGTTGGACGGGAAATTTAAGACCCGATACCAGTACCGAAACCAGTTTTGTTCCTACCTCGCTGAACTTAGATCCGGGAATCGCGGGATTCGATGCCAACGGAAATTTTCAGTTGGTGAAGTTGGTAACGTTTAACTTGGTGCTTCAGTATCACTTGCCTAGCGAATGGGCGACGCGGGTAAACGTAGGCTACGCAAGAATTAATTCTTCGAACAACAACGCCATTGGTCCACTCACTACCGGAGCCATCGCCTACAATCGTGCCGAAGTGATCTTTGCGAATGTGTACCACGACTTCACGAAACAGATTCGGGTAGGCCTAGAATACGCTTACGGCCGAACCACCTATGTCGACGCCATAACCGCGCAGAATAGCCGCATTCAAGTTTCTTCGTGGTTTAGATTATAAAAGGAGTCATTCACTCCCTCCGTAATTGATCCGACAGGTCGAGCTCCAACAAAACAAAACATAGATCTAGGTAATAAAGCTAACGCTAGGTTCGAAGGCGCCTTTTTCCTAGCGTTAGCGCTAGCGTTAGCTTTATTACCTATGTCTAGGGTTCGGGGCGGCTCGGAGAATGACGGAAACGCCTGCTACTTTAAATTTTCTCAACCGAAAGCTTTAGCGGCAGATCATCGATCTGATCTTCCGCGGTCCATTTTGCCTTCGAAGGATTGATCTTAAGATCTTGAGCCAAGGTCTCGCCCGAAATGTAATCTTTATGCATTTCTATCGCTGCCGAAAGCTCTTGCGGACATTCATATTCCACACGGATGCGATCTACGACTTCGAAACCAAGATCCTTGCGAAGCTTTTGCACGCGATTCACAAATTCTCGCGCACGTCCTTCCGCAATCAGAGCATCGTCCACTTTGGTGTCTAACCAAACGGTGACGGCCCCTGAAGTCTGAATGACGCCTTCCTGTTTGGATTGGCGTTCGATGACGATGTCTTCTCTTCCGATAGATTCTCCTTCAAGAACTAAATTTCCTTTGGTCTCAAGGTCTGCAACCTGATCGGGGGAAAGCTCTCTTATCTTTTGAGAGATTGCCTTCATCTTCGGACCTAATCTTGGCCCCAAGGATTTCGCGTTGGGCTTTGCCGTCATCGTCACCCACTTATTCTCATCTGAACTGAAGCTGACCGTCTTAACGTTCAGCTCCTGAGTGATGAGTTGAGCAAACTTCTCAATGGGCTTTTTATGTTTCTCGTTTCTCGTGATAACCCGAAATTCTTTGAGGGGTTGTCGGTTTTTCAGTTTATGGACGCTCCGCAAGTTTCTTCCCATAGAAACGACCGTTTGAACCAATCGCAACTCTTCCTCGAGATCTTCGTGAATCCAGTTTTTATTTACCGCCGGGAAAGTGCTCAAGTGCACGCTTTCGGGCTTTCCTTTGCCTGCACACAGGTTCTGATAAATCTCCTCCGTAATAAAAGGAAGAATAGGGGCCAACACTTTGGAAAATTCCGAAATTACAAAATATAGTGTGTTATAAGCCTGTGTTTTATCCTTCGACTTTCCATCGCTCCAGAAGCGACGACGATTCAAGCGGATATACCAGTTCGTTAACTCGTCGATAAACGTCAAGACTTCGGGGACGACTTCGTAAAGATGATAGATCTCCATCTTCGCTTCGACGTGACGAACCAAACTTTGAAAATGGGAAACGATCCAACGATCGAGTTCGTTTTCTAGGCCATCGATATCCGAAGGCTTAAAGTTTTCGGGAGTCCAGCCATCCGCTCGCGCGTAGGTCACTAAGAAGCTATAAGAGTTCCAAAAAGGAAGAAGTACGGAACGAACAACCTCTTTTACCCCAGACTCAAGAAATTTTAGATCTTCTGCATGCGAAGCTGGCGAACTCATTAAATAAGCTCGCATGGCATCAGCACCATACGTCTCCATTACATAGGTAGGGTCTGGATAGTTCTTAAGACGCTTGCTCATTTTCTTACCATCTTCGGCAAGAACGAGTCCGTTCACCATCACATGCTTAAAGGGAGCTTTTCCAAACAAAGCGGTTCCCAAAACGGAAAGCGTGTAAAACCAGCCGCGCGTTTGATCGATTCCTTCGGCGATAAAGTCTGCGGGAAAGTTTTTCTCAAACGAGACTTTATTCTCAAAAGGATAGTGCGCTTGAGCGTAAGGCATAGAGCCGCTCTCAAACCAGCAGTCGAGGACTTCGGGAATCCGGCGCATCTTTCCTTTGCACTTCGGACAATCGATCTCGATATCATCAATAAAGTGCTTATGAATGTCGGTTAACTTTTTTCCGCCCAACTTCTCGAGCTCAGAGATAGAGCCTAAACAAAGCATCTCTCCACATTCGGGGGTGCAACGCCAGATAGGAATGGGAGTTCCCCAAAATCGATTTCGGCTGATGTTCCAATCGCGGGAATTCTCGAGCCAGTTGCCAAACCGACCATCTCGCAAGTGTTCCGGAACCCAATGCGTTTCCTTATTGTTGGCTACCATCTGGTCGCGCACAGGATCCAAACGCACAAACCACGTAGGGATTGCCTTGTAGATGAGAGGCGTATCGCTTCGCCAGCAGAATGGATAGTTGTGAGTAAGCGTGTCGTGCCGAACGATGGCGCCCTTAGCTTTCAAATCTTTGATGATAACCTTGTCGGCCTCTTTAATGTTCTGGCCAGCGTAGTCAGGAACTTCGCTAGTGAATTTTCCATCGGCGTCGACCGGATCCACCAGCGGGATATTATATTTTTTGCAAACGGCGAAATCGTCTTCGCCAAAAGCGGGAGCGGTATGAACGATACCAGTACCGTCAGTCGCCAAAACGTGAGTTCCCAATAATACTTTGAAAGCGCCTTCCGATTTCTTGGCGGCAAAATAGGGGAACAAGGGCTCGTAAGACAACCCTTCAAGCGCCGTCCCTGGGATTTCCGCGATGACTTTATATTCTTCGGGAGTTTTGTAATAAGCTCCAGCTCTATCGGCCGCTAAAATGTAGTGAAGCTTTGACGGAACTTCTTCAATTTCCAGATATTTAAGCTCAGGATTTACCGACAACGCTAAGTTGGAAGGAAGCGTCCAGGGGGTCGTCGTCCACGCTAAGAAGTAGCGGTCCCGGCCCACTTCTTTAAAGCGAACGGTGAGCGCGGGATCTTGAACCTCTTTGTAGTTAAGACCGGCTTCAAAATTCGCAAGGGTGGTGGAAATGCGCCACGAGTAGGGCATGACCCGATATCCTTCAAAGACCAAGCCCTTTTCCCAAAGTTGTTTAACCACCCACCAGACACTCTCCATATAAGGGGTGTCCATGGTGCGATAGTGATCTTTAAAATCTACCCAGCGGCCGGTACGAACAATGACCTCTTCCCATTCCTTGGTGTACCGCTGAACAATGGCGCGGCAGGCTTCATTGAACTTAGCGACTCCGTATTGCTCGACGTCATAGCGACCGTTGAGCCCAAGCTCTTTCTCCATCTCAAATTCAACGGGAAGGCCGTGACAATCCCAACCCCAACGTCTTTGGACGTACTTGCCCTTCATGACCCAATACCGAGGAACGATGTCCTTTAAAGTACCGGCCAGAATATGGCCGTAATGAGGAAGGCCTGTGGCAAACGGCGGACCGTCATAAAAAACAAATGCCTCTTTGCCGTCGTTGGCTTTAAGGCCTTTTTCCATAATGTCTTGGGAACGCCAAAATTCGAGGATCTGCTTTTCCAGCAACGGGAAATTGACGTCGGAATTCACGGGCTTCATGGCCCGATACTAACCAACCTAGGGCGGTATTTACAAGCGATGACGGCTCAGACAAAAAAAAAGGGAGAGCGGTAAACCGCCCCCCCAAGCCCGTATTTCACGGTCTTATATTTAAATCATGTAACAGCCGAAAGCGTCGCAAACCTGACGACCACGACCGACGTTTACGTTAACGCCGCCGCCGTTAGGTCCTTGAACCTGCACTCCGACTCCGGGGCCACCAGCATAATAACCGTAACCGGGTCCGGGTTGACCATAACCAGGTCCGGGTTGTCCATAACCAGGTCCGGGTTGTCCATAACCGGGTCCGGGTTGTCCATAACCAGGTTGGCCGTAACCAGGCCCGGGTTGGCCATAGCCAGGTTGGCCGTAACCGGCTTGCTGACCGTAACCGGGTTGACCGTAACCAGGTTGGCCGTTCGGATATTGCGCCGTGGGCGGTTGGTTGTTGTTAGAACCACAAGCGGCCAAAAGAAATACCGCTGCGAAAACCGTAAAAAAACGAATGACTGCTTTGGACATGAAACTCTCCCCCTTCAGGAAAACAAACTCACTCTCCGAGGCGGGTATTAGCACGGACTGGGCCAATCATTTCGATGCGTAAAGGTGTGTGAGAAAACACGAAACCAGACGAAAAGTGGCTTTTTTCCGCAGAAATCGTCACGTATGCTCGGAACCATGACAATCTTGGGAAAGCGTCCAGCCCTAGTTTCGTGGTCGAGCGGGAAAGATAGTGCTTTAGCTCTCCACAGAGTCCTGGAGTCTGAAGAGTGGGAGGTCGTAGCTTTACTGACCACGATCACCGAATCCTTCCATCGAGTCTCCATGCATGGAGTTCGAGAAGCTTTGCTCGAAGCCCAAGCCGAACGATTGGGGCTACCTTTGGAAAAGATCTTTATTCCCTACCCCTGCTCCAATGAAGTTTATGAATCTAAAATGACGGCTACTCTCAATCGTTACCAAGCCAAGGGCGTCTCCGACGTTATCTTTGGCGATCTGTTTCTAGCGGACCTTAGGGCGTACCGAGAACAGCGCCTTCGGGAAGTCGGAATGAGGGGTGTTTTCCCGCTTTGGCAGGAAGATACTAAACACCTAGCTAATGAAGTTATCGAACGAGGAATCGGTGCCATCCTCACGTGCGTCGACCCCAAAAAATTAAATAGCTCCTTTGCTGGGCGACTTTTCGACGAAAAGTTATTGAAGGACCTCCCTAAGGAAGTCGACCCTTGCGGCGAAAACGGAGAGTTTCACACCTTTGTTTTTGATGCTCCGCTATTTCGAAAGTCCATTGCCTACGAAAAGGGTGAAGTCGTTACTCGGGATGGCTTCGTATTCGCCGACATGCGACCCACCGCGTCATCCACCTAACTTTGGAACTTTCACGCGTTTTCGGTTAATCTTGTTAGTAGCTTCCCCAATATCTTCCACAAGGAATCACAATGAAAAAAATTCTAGTCACCGGTGGCGCCGGTTACGTCGGATGTATTCTCGTCCCTAAGCTACTCGGCTCCTATCAAGTTCGTGTTCTCGATCAATTTTTATATGCCGATGAAAACGTTTTCGGACGGTACGCCAAACAATCAGGAAAGTTAGAAATTTTTCACGGTGACCTTTGTAATGCTGATTTAGCGTCCAAAGCGATCGAAGGAGTCGATGCGGTCATTCATCTGGCGGGCATCTCTAATGACCCCAGCTCTGACTTAGATCCAGAACTCACCCGCAAAGTTAACATTCAAGGGACCCAACGTCTCATCGATATGGCGCGAGACGCCGGCGTTCCCCGGTTTATCAACGCTTCGAGCTCCAGTGTTTATGGCATTAAAGAAGAGGCTAGCGTTACCGAAGAGTTGTCCTTAGAGCCCTTAACTGTCTATTCCGAGTCGAAAGTGGCGATTGAAAAATACTTGCGCTCTCGTCGAGGAAATATGACAGCGGTCTCTATCCGCTCGGCAACCGTCTGCGGATATAGTCCCAGATTACGACTGGACCTTACCGTAAATATTTTGACCCATCACGCGGTCACGAAAAATAAGATCACAGTATTTGGCGGGGTTCAAAAACGCCCGAACATCCATATTCAAGACATCACCGACCTCTACATGCAGCTAATCGAGACGCCTCGCAACCTTATCGATGGAAAAGAGTTTAACGCGTGCGGCGCCAATCACACCGTGATGGCTCTAGCAGAGCTAGTAAAGAAAACGGTCGCTCCTACTGCTGAGATTGTAGTAACTCCGACAAATGATCTGCGCTCGTATCATGTGAGCGCGGATAAAATTAAGAAGGAATTGGGATACACCCCAAAACATACGATTGCCGATGCGGTCACCGAGATCGCAAAAGCCTTTAGCGACAAGCTGATCACCAATCCCGACGATGACCGATATTACAACGTGCGAACGATGAAACGAGTCCTTCACGCCGCATAACACGTGAAGCGATCAGCAATTACTAGAGGGAGCTGGTGTGTCACCAGTTCCCTTTTTTTTTGGGTAAATGTGCCTTCTTGGTTGCAATTAGGTACGGGGTAGACGACAGTTGGCTTTGGGGGCAACATCTCTTCTTCAACAACCACATTACCACTGAAGAAAAAACTTCAGTTCGAGAATATCTTCTGGATCTCACTCATCCATTTAGGTGCGATAGCAGCCATTCCTTTTTTCAGTTGGTCTGCTTTAGGTGTTTGTCTTTTGATGTTGTTTACGATCTCTCCCCTCGGAATTAACTTAACCTATCATCGACTGCTAACTCATCGTGGTTTGAAAGTACCGATGTGGCTTGAGTATGTTTTGTCGACGATAGCGGCGACTTCGGCCCAAGGGCCGATGCTCCTTTGGGTAGCTGAGCATCGATTGCATCATCGCTATTCTGATACCCCTGCAGATCCTCACAGTCCCACCAATGGCGGCTTTTTTCATGCGCATATGGGACATCTTTTTTATCACAAAGAATTTGAAGACGAACCCGAAGTTTGGATGAAGTACGTCCCTGATCTGGCCTCACACAAGTACTATGTGTTCTTGAGCAAGTTCGCAGCAGTTTTTGTCGCCCTCCCCGCTGTCTTCCTTTACTGGTGGGGCGGAGTCAGTTTTGTGATGTGGGGAATTTTCGTCCGCATCGTGCTCATGTGGCATGTAACGTGGTCGGTAAATTCAGTCTGCCATCTTTTTGGGTACCGAACTTACGACACTAAAGATACTTCCAGAAATAATTGGTTAGTAGGGTGGTTTGGCGCAGGAGAAGGCTGGCATAACAATCACCACGCTCGCCCTCAATGTGCGGCTCACGGATTAACGTTCTGGGAGTTCGACATGACCTATCTCATCATCCGAGCTTTGAAGGCCCTGGGACTCGCCACCGATGTAAAAGGCCCCGAAAAAGAGCCGAAGGTGGTTCCCTCTTTTGATTCAATCCCGCAGCTAAATTAATTCTCCCTCTGAGAACCAGTGTACTGAAAGTATACAGCAGGTGATAAGTTTTTCACCACCTAGACAGTCTCGTAACCACTTAAAATTAGGGATTAATTTTCGTTTTCGATCACAATTACTAATTCTGGTTATCAGTTTTGTATTCTTCCAGTGAGCCCCCACAATTTGAACCAGCCTTGAATTCACATGGCCCATCGCTTGCACTAGTATTAGTTCACATAACAACAAGACAACAACTTGTTACACAACTAGATAGCAACTTGATTCGCAGCTCGACAAACAAAATATAAACGCAACTAGACACAACTTGATTCGCAACTAGGTAAAGCAAAAGTAAAAATATTAAAGCGCTTAGGTAAGACAGAATAAAATTTTCATCTTAGGACGATTGCAAAAAGATTTCTGTCTCTGATCCACCTCAAAAAAACCAAGGCGTCGTTAAGGCCGTTTCACTTTTTGGTGAAACGGCCTTAACCCTTATTAGCGTCTTAAATTTCGATTTCCCCTCTCACATCGCGTTACATTCAAAGTTTGACGCCTCCGTTTTTCCCAGGCACTTCAAAGAGATGGGTGGAGGGATTATGAAACGGATTTTATTCTTAGGTATTTCTTTGGGTGTTTTTCTGAATTCTACGGACGGATTAGCTGCGGCTAATTCCTATCCGGAGCTCGCTAAGGAAGCGGATGCTGCTGTCTGGAACAAACTAGAGGCCTGCCACCTAGCAAGGTGGGATGCCCACGACCCAAGGCTTCCGATACCCCAGGTCCCGGCCCAAGACGCCGTGGTAAGCCCCCGAGCAGGATTGCTCGCCTATTACGCCGATTTTTTCGGCGGCTTTGCCCAAACCGCTGTTTGGAAAGCCCCGAATGGCGGCCAAGTCCATTCGATCACGTTCAATAACCAGGCGATTAGTTTTTCTACCCCCTATGGCGGAGTGGTGGCCCGATCGAGCAAGTATGTAACGACGGGCGGGGCGGGTTATTACTTCTATTGCGGGAGCAACCAGCTAGCTAACCTTAACCAGTTCTACCAGTGCATTCAGGCAAACTTTGTAGATGTCATCGCTAACCAACTTTGCCGTTTTTAACGCAGCTAGAAAATAGAGTTTTCCCTTTGGCGACTAAAGTGTATCTTAGGGACCTTCTTTTTCGACCGCTCGCGTGGCGGAATTGGTAGACGCAAGGGACTTAAAATCCCTCGTTCGCAAGGACATCCCAGTTCGATTCTGGGCGCGAGCACCAGGCTTCGCCTACGGCTACGCCAGGCAAGCCAGGCAAAATTTTTATTAATAGCTTGCTCGTCCGGCGTAGCCAAAGGCGAAGTCGGATTCTGGGCGCGAGCACTTTTTCGGCGGATAGCCTTCGCATCTCTTCGTCAGCGCTATCGTTCGGGGTCGGTCACGTACAGGAAGTACGCTCCCTCGCCCTCCTCGGCGCTTCCTCGATCTGCTCGACTCTCCACCAAAAAAGTTACGTAGGTTGCTTCTTCCACGTTGGGATTGCTGCGCTTCGCTCGCAAGGGAGTTAAAATCCTTCGCTCCTCGCAATGACTGTTGTTCTGGCGTCATGCTACGATTGTCTTATTTAAGAATAAAAATCATGAAGCTTCCTCCCGACCAAACCGTATTACCGGTCTTCGAGCTAACCAAAAAGCTGCCCCTTACGAAATAGACCTCCGGGAATGCTTTCGAAGGATCGTTAGATTTAGCACTGTCTAATTTATGGACGATTCAGAGATCGTCATTCGCTTCAAGCCATTTCAGTAAATACATTGTGTTGAATATTGAGATTTTGCGCTAAGTGGCCGTCGCTCTTTGGAATATTGTCGGACGGTCTTACGTCCAGCTACAAATCAGGCACAATATTGAGAGACCTTTCAGTAACAAGTACTAAATAGGCCTAGCGGGACGTATGCGGAGCAACAAAACAATCCTATCAATCTTTGCCGTTCTCTTTTGGGGGCTAAGCCACACCTGTTTTGCGGAGACGCAAACTTCGGTTCAGCTTACGACGCCTGAACTCTTCGTCGGCAATTCGGGTGATTGGTCTGTCAGTCAAACCTCTGGTCCAGTGGCCGTGGCAAATGGAACCGTTACTTATAACTACAACGGCGTTACCAGTTTTGCCATGGAAGCCGCTAGTGGTCGCTATGCCGGATTCACCGGCAACGTCTATTACGGGTTAACCACCGGGCCTTTTCAGATTTTTCGAAGTTTCCTTACACAAAATTTTTTCACTGTCGGCTCCTCTTCGACTCTCTGCCCTGGGGCTACGACCTCATACAATTTTTTAAATATTCGGGTCCGGACTAAAGATGCTCCTCGCAATCCCATGAATCCCTTCTTTTCCGGATTTTTGGCCGGCGGTACTTTAACTTACGACCCTTCACTAGCTCATTTGGTGACTCTGAACACGACGTTCGATTTAGCTGGCCCTACGGTTAACGCAAGCCCAGCGGCCACCTACGATCAGCTGACCTCAAGCTGCGACACCGGGGCTATAAAAGTTCAAGGTACTGGCGCTAATAATACTTTGGATCAATATGGCACTTTCTTTTTTGGCGATAGCACGATGCTGTACGAATCCGCGGCAGGAAATCCGATCATCTCTTTAGGAGTTCCGTCTTATACTATGAACACCGCCAACATGGCGGCACTGAGCACTAGCGTTTTTTCCGGTCTCTACACTTATTTCACTAACAACACGAGCCAGACCCAGAAGAATGTTTTCCTCTATCCCAACGCCGCTGGAACAACGTACACGGTTTATACTTCCGACAGCTTAACCGATCCCACGCTTAAAACTTCTTACGGGACGTTAACCTGCACAACGTTGAATTCGCCTTCGAACGGGTTTTGTTCGGGCACCCTTACCCTTTCCGGCGTTACGGGAACCGGCAAAGCGGTGTGTATGCTATCTACCACGACTCCCGATAGTTCCATGGAATGTATTGCGCAGTACCCCGGGGATACGACTAAATCGGTAACGATCATGGCCCATGTGCCGGCAAAAGCTGTCCTCGCGGTTTCAGTGCCTGCGACGGCAGCTTCGGTGGCGCCAAACGGATCTACGACTATAACGGCCACTCTTCAGAATATGACGGGCGCCCCGATTATCACGATGGGAAATCCTGCGTCGGGTGCTCTTCAGTTGGCAGCCCCTTTCACGGATCCTGCTGCTTTCACGGGCGCTGGCGGAACTTGTGGTAGCTCGCTTTCGGGTTATGCTAGTTGCACCGTCTCTATTACGTATCACCCGATCGCCGTAGGAACCTCTCGTCAGATCTTTCGCGTTGCTTATAACGATAACTATTTTGGAACAGTGAACGCCACGATTCCGGTGATCGGAACGTCTGGTATTTCGTCGATTACGGTCACACCTTCTACTTCGACTTATGCCTCGGGAACCTCGGTGCAATACACCGCAACGGCGACTTATACCGATCTTTCTACCCAAGATGTGACCACCGCGGTGAATTGGTCGACCGACGCCAACGCTTCTGTGAACAGCACCGGTACCGTAACTTTTACCTCTAATTCCAGTACGACGATTTCCGCGGCCTTAGCGGCTACGACCGGGACCAAGACGGTTACCGAAACCCTGAGTTCCATTCTCGATTTAGGACAATCTACCAATAGCGGTATCGATGCCGCGGCTTCGGGAATGAGCCAGGCATCATATCTCCTAGTAAAAAATAACCAGCTCTTCCTGTCGGACACCGGCAACAGCCGGCTACTCATTTGGAACAGCATCCCCACTGCCAATCAGCAAGCACCAGATCTAGTGTTGGGACAAGCGACTCTATTGGATAAAGGTGCCAATAACGGGGGTATTTCAGCTTCCACGCTAAGCTCCCCGATGGGCATCTCAAGTGACGGAACCAACCTGGTGGTTGCAGATAATGCGAATAACCGAGTCTTAATTTATAATTCCATTCCTAATACTAACGGCGCTGCGGCGGATGTCGTATTAGGGCAGCCAGACTTCACTTCGAAAACCGCGAACAACGGAGGACGAAATGGCAAATCGATGAGCGCACCAACCGGCGTGATGCTCACTTCACTTGGTACTCTCTATGTCGCCGATACGAGCAATAACCGCGTCTTGGTGTGGACCACACTTCCTGTTGTCAACCAGACCACTGCTAACTTTGTTTTGGGACAAACGAGCACCACTGTAGGAACGGCCAACCAAGGTGGTATCTCGGGCGCGACTTTAAGTGCGCCGGTGGGAATTAACTGGGACGGCACTCACCTTTTAGTGGCAGACGCGTCTAATAATCGCGTACTCGTTTGGAATTCGGCCCCGCTCACCAACGGGCAAACCGCCAACTTTGCTCTTGGTCAGACAAGTTTGTCAGTGAATACTGCAAATAATGGGGGCCGTGCCGCATCTACCTTGAGTCTTCCGGAAGACGTCACCAGCGATGGCACTCACGTTTTCGTGACGGACTACAGCAATCACCGCCTGCTCCAATGGAATAGCTTTCCGTCGGTTAGCGGAACCAGCGCCAATTTTGAAATGGGTCAGCCAGGGTTTACCCAAGCGACGGCGAACAACGGAGGTATTGCGGCCAAAAGCTTGAACAATCCTCGTGGTGTGGCTTTTGATGGAACGCGCATTTTTGTCGGGGATTACAGCAATAACCGCGCTTTGATTTGGAGCTCCGTTCCGGCAGCTAACCAAGTTTCGGCCAATATAGAGCTCGGACAGCCGAACATGACTTCGAGTACCGCGAACAACCAAGGCTCCCCGACCGCTTCAACTTTAAATCTGCCTCAGGGTATTAGTGGGGACGGTAGTAAGGTCTACGTCGCTGATTATAGCAATAACCGCGTGCTGATTTGGACGGCCCTTCCGACGTCGACGAATCAATCGGCGAACATCGTGTTAGGGCAACCGTCGCTCACTACCAACACCGCGAATAACGGCGGCAGAAACGGGAAGTCGCTCAGTTCTCCTGCGGCGGTTTATAGCGATGGCACTCATCTTTTGGTAGCGGATACGGGCAACAACCGGGTGTTGATTTGGAATACCATCCCTGTCGCGAGTCAGACGACTGCAAACATCGTCTTGGGTCAGACCAGTACCACCGTCGGAACCGCCAACCAGGGTGGCATCAGTGGAAGCACGATGAGTGGACCCACCAGCGTTTATAGCGATGGCACCCGCGTCTTCGTCGCAGACTTTACCAATAATCGCGTCTTGGTTTGGAGTAGTTTCCCGGTAAGCAACGGTCAGACCGCCAGTTTTGTTTTAGGGCAGACCAGCTTTACTTCTGCTACCGCCAACAACGGCGGTCGTACGGGGCAAACGTTAAGTGGCCCACGCTCGGTGCACGGTGATGGAACCAACTACTACATCGCCGATAGTGCGAATAACCGCGTGTTGATGTGGACGTCTCGTCCGACCACCACCGCACAAACCTGTACCTATGTACTAGGACAACCCAACACTACCGTCGCTACCGCCAATAACGGCGGCATCAAGGGAACAACCATGAGTAACCCTCGTGGAGTTTACACTGACGGTACGAAACTATTTGTCTCCGATGCCTCGAATAATCGTGTCTTGGTTTGGAATGCAGCGCCTACAGGAACACAACAGACAGCGACTTCAGTCATCGGACAACCAAGCACCACCACCAACACGGCGAATAACGGGGGCGTGAGTGGGAGTGCCCTTTTTACTCCGTACGCTTCTTACGGAGACGGTTCAAGACTTTGGATTGTGGATAGCGCTAACAGTCGTATATTGATTTCACCCTACAATGCGCTACTCACGTTAAGTGATGGGCCCACCTATGATTACGGCTACGTAGGATTTAACACTTCTGTCGACCACGCATTTACCCTCACCAATACCGGTGTAGGCAGTGCGACGTCCGTGGCGATAGGAACTCCTTCACTTTCTGCCCCTTTTAGTTTCAAAGGAGGCTCGTTTCCTGGGACGGGTGGTACCTGTACTACAACGATCGTCGGTAACTCTAGTTGCACAATCGTGATTACCGCCAATCCGACGGTGGATTACGAAACCTTTACCGACACGGTTCGCGTTAGTTTTAACGATGGACTTAACACCAAATACACTGCGGTTAAAGTTACGGCGTCAAGCATCCCGGCTGCGGTGCTAACTTTCACCGACACGCCTCCATACAATTTCGGGACGGCTGTCCACAGCTCAGGGACAATTGCCCACGGTTTTACGCTTTCGAATACGTCGGGAGTGACCGCATCGTTTATCAACGAAGTTTCTCTGTCCGCTCCTTTCAGTTTCACTGGTGGAAACTATCCAGGCCTCGGTGGCACTTGCGGCACCGTCCTGAAGACTGGTACCACTTGCACCATCAACGTAACGTTCACTCCCACTGCTGTGGGAACCTCGAACAGTACCTTAAGTGTACAATACGACGACCATACCGCGACTCAAACATTGTCTATTGCCATCCAAGGCACCGGCAGCTGACGAGTAAACAATTCGACGATATTCTCAGCTGATCTCGTACTGAGCGTGGGCCCTCTGGCCCAACCAGCAAATGCTCGACTCCAGTATCGAGCCGAATTTCTTCAGAAAATTATTTACAGATCACTTGGAATTGAGAACCAACTGTCTTTTGTAACTCCGCCGGGGAAAGTCGGGTGAACAACCAGTTGTATTGGGGGGCGACATATTCAAACGTCCCATCGCTACTATGCTCCAGCCGTAGATCATTGATGTAATAAGCTTCCATTCCCAATTGCTTTTTTGCTATCTGAATGAACCCTTCCGATTTCGCCTTAGAAAGCATTTCCATGATGAGAAACTTGATTCTGGGGAATTCCGCTGTCGCGCCTTTAAGAAATTCAAACTCTGCGTTCTCGATGTCGACTTTGACGAGCAGATTAGAAAGGTTTCGAGACCGGACGAACTCATCGAAACTAACCATATCGACGGAAATCTTGTCAGAAGGGCTTCCTCCCAAACTTCCTTCGAACAGGCTCGAGCAAAGACTTTGCACCTTATCGACAAAGAAGGTGGCCTTCCCATTCATCGCTCCCATCGCACCGGGGAATCCGTGAACCTGGGATAGTTCGTTACGGGCGATATTTTCGGTTAGCTCGCGAAACAGCACCGGGTTCGGTTCCAAAAAAAAGAAAGGCTTCTTAGGGTCGCCCTCTCCCCGGAGAAAAAAAACGTACACGCCTCGATGGGCTCCCACGTCGATAAAGTTATCGCAGAGAGGGAGCAAGTTTCGACTAAGGAGCAGCGGCCCAAACTCGCCCGTGTAATGTTCCGGCCTTCCAAACGCCAGCCAAGAATCAAAGGGGGAGTTAAGTTGAATGCTGTAGCTTGAGCGAATCCCAAGATTTGAAGTCACCTGAGAAATAGGAAAACGAGCAAGCAAGCGGGAAAAACATCGGAAAAAGAGACGGCTTTTCATTTGGGGGGGAGCCAAGGCAGCTAAACGTATGAAATCAGAAAGCATATAAATTAGTCCTTGTGGGAGAGACGGAAAAAGGGATATCACGTTAGCTTATCACTAGCCAGGCAAGGGGGGCTTAGGCGACTACTTAGCTGGGAGATAATCCGTGCGAATAAGTTCTGTCTTATTAGTAGCATTCACTCTAATCAGTTCCCTGGGAGCCCTTTCCTTCGCCGACGAGCACTGTGATGTAGACGTAACCGTCGAATCCCGAGTGGCCTCGCGTACTACTACCCCACAAGACTATGACGTCGACGCTGGTCGACGTGATTCCTCCGAAGGAAGCAGAAGCGCCGGCGAACAGAACGCCCGTAACTCAAACGATAGCTACAACGGCTCAGGCGATTCAGGATCCGGCGGCAACTCCACCGATTTTTAGTTCCCGAAGCCTGCCACGCTCCGCCTTTAAGAACAGTCCCAGAAGGCAAAGTGCTGCGATTAGCAAAATCGGCGGCAACCAATACGCGGCCGCAATGCCCAGCCGATCGGTAACCTTTCCTACGAAAAGATGAAAAATCACGAGCATCATTTGAACCGAGCCCAAGATCCAAATCGTCAGGCGATGGGCTTCTTCAGGAAAGCTCCTACTGATTCTAGAAAGGTAGAGCGGGAAGTACGGCCCTAGTAAACCCACCAAAGGAAATGCCCAGAGGTAACCCGAACGACCCAGAAAAAAGAAGACCAGAGCCAAAAACAAGCTCAAGGCCAGGATCTTACTTTCCAAAGACGGTCTGAGGGAAAAGAAACAAAATCCACGGCTCAACGCCATCGTAAGAAAAAAGCCGCTGAGATAAGGAGCCGCCTGAGAAACCGTGAAATGCTGAGTCTCCACTAAGTAGGTTACCATCCACATCGAAGACATCACTTCGGCGGCCACATAGATCGAAAAGGTAAACATAATCATCAACTGAACGGGTGTCATACGACCAGAGCTCGAGATTTGAGCTTTCTCTTTTTTATTCGCCGGTAGCTGCTGTCTTAAAAGGCCCGCCGTCACTAACACCACCGGCAGGATAGCGACGAGCACCCAGTGCCAGCTAAATCCCCTCTCCAAAAATATCCGAACCGTCATCGGGGCGAGAAGCGATCCGAAGCCGTACATCATATGAAGAATGCACATTGATCGCGATCGGTGATGCAAGTCAGTCCCTTCTAGGACCAAGACATTGCAAAGCACCCCCATCATCGCGACCACAGCCCCTACTAATATCGCAAAAATAATAAAGGTAAAAAAACCATGGACGAGAAACGCAAAAAGCGAAGTGGCCACAGAAAGAGCGCAAATCCCCAACGAAATATTTCTAAGGGAATAACGCGAAAGCAGCGGAATCAAAAGAAGAGTGAAAGCGACGGCCGATCCCCCCCCAAGAACGACTAATAAACTTGCCCGTGCGTAGTCAAAGCCAAGGACTTGCGTAAAAACAGGAATGAGGGGCCCTCGAACGTTATCGAAAAACGCCTCTATCAACAGAATCAGCAATCCACAAATGACAAAGCCCCAGCGCACTACAACCCCCCACTAAAACGACTGAACCACGGCAATAATGCCGAACGGTTCACCAAAGCAAAAAAAAACGACCTTGCCAAGGGCAAGGCCGTTTTCTTCATGAAGATTTACTTTTTGTCTGCTGGTGCTGGTTCGTCATGATGTTCTTCATGTTCCGCATGTTCGCCATGATGATTCGCCTCGTGGGCCTCATAGGCTTTGTAACAGTCGGATCCTTTAAAAGCGTCAGCGTCGGGGCCGGACAATTTATCTTCGATGCATTTTTCAAGTTCATGGTGTCCTTTGACATTGGGGCAGGCTGCTTTGCAGGAATTGCGCAAATTCGGACCTTTTTTCGCCCAAACCGCAGTCGTCGGAACCGAGAACATTAAAGAGATAGCCAAAAACCACTTGAGGATTTCCATCCTGAACCTCCGTAAAAACGATTGAATGGGTAGAGAATACTCATGGATTGGCAGTTGCCAAGCAGGAACTCACCTAAGCGGTGCGGAGCAGCGACAAGAGATAGTCTTCTAGTTTGGAAACTAGCTCTGCTGGCAATTTGAGTTGGCGATATTTCACGCCCGACAGATCAAAGATTTTCTTGGAGATGCGAACTTCCGGTGTCTCAGCATATTTGTCCGAGAGATACACGACTTCAGCGACTCGATGGCTCGCGATGAGCTTTGCGCAC
>JBBQIT010000021.1:0-18725 GCA_038325205.1 Bdellovibrionota bacterium | reverse complement strand
GGCCATTGTAAACGGTACGCGCTGCTAAGATCGTGCCCACGGGTTGAATGGCTACGGCGTAAGCTTTGTCGTCGCCCATGCGAGAATCAAAAATGGCGACTCCCCCATCACCAAATTCGGTGTCGAGACTGCCATTCGGGAAATAGCGGAGTACGGCGAAGTCACTGTCCTTACCATTATAAGAAGCGCCAGCGACTACGATCTTTCCGTCAGGTTGAACCGCAACTGAGAAAGCGTTATCTTTGATAGCTCCCATCGAAGAACCAACACGGGTGGTGACAATGCCCTGCCCCGGCGTCGAACGCGCGAGAACGCTGTTCGTCGCCATCAGTGTCAGAGCTATAATGCTGTACCAAAAATTGAATCGCATAGTCTCACCCAGGTTTAGGGTAGCCGATCATGCTGTTGTTATTGTTGTGCGATTGTGAAGAGAAAACGACAATCGACTAAGCGACGCGATTTGAAGCAAAAAGAGCGGCTGGCAGAAAGACCTGCTCACCCATTTCTAGGAACTGCCACAGCACGGCTCCAGGAAGCGGGGGAGGAACGGCGGTGAGAAACTGAGCGGCTTGCGACAAGACCTCAGAGTCGGGCGTTTTATGACAGACCAAAAGTTCACTAGGCACCACTTTGAGTCCAGAAGGCGTCGCAGGCTCGTCGTCTTTGAGAAAGCCTGTTTGTACTTGCTGAAACTGAGACCGGAACACCCATTTCCCTAGCCAACGAAGTTGAAGCCCCATGACTGTTCTTTGGAGGTCGTTGTACCAGACCAGTAACTCAGTTCCGTTTTGCCCGGTGTACCAAAGGCGGGTGTGACCAAACTCAACATCTTCTTTTCTTGACTGGGGATGGGGATCTAATGAGTTCGCGTAGTGGGCCGGCTCCATCATCTTATCGAATATCACCGACAACTGAGGCGAAATCTCGGTAAATTGGAGACCTAGGATCCCCGGAGACGAATGGCGAATTTCTAAGCGTACGGGAAAGATGTCTTGATCGATAACGACATCCGCACTCATGACAGTCCCTGGGGCTAAAGCAAACGGCGCGGGCGATGGCACCCAAAGACCGATACCCTGCTCGCTAAAGTTACGGAGCATATAAGGCCTTCCCGCAAAGATAAGCACAGGTTGCTTAGCATTCGGAAGGGTCAGAGTTAGGGACCTTGGTTTTCGTCGTTTTTGCAGAAATCACTCCCCCACTCCCTTTTCGGAGGAAAAGAGCCAAAGATTGAGCAAGTCATGACGGGTAGTGGCATGCAGAAAAAACGGCTCTTGTTGCAAGGACTGGAAAAAAAATAATTCCTAGGTCAATCCACGCCTATGTTCCTGCCGATGATGCGCTGAGCACAACGTCACCAGATTGCCTGTAATTCCCATTCCACCCTCCGCCACCGGTCTAAGATGGTGGACTTCGACCCAGCGCCTCTGACCACACCGGCTGCCATCTGGATATCTAAACTGGCACTCCCTCCTGTCTCGCGCATTCACTTCATGCGTCACTTGAGCCGCAACGAAACGTCCAGGCCTCACTATTACCTGCCTTGTGTCCGGACATAAATTCCTTTCGGCCTTTTTGACCGGATCGTACTTTTCCAAGAAACCATTCGTCATAAACTCCAACGCTTCCTCCAAGGAAACGTCTCTTTGTCTCTTCTGCGAAAGCAAATCACAAACTTTCTTCAGCTTCACTTCAAGATCTACCGCGATACCTAGTTCCAATCGCGAACGAGTTCCCGTAATGGGCTTGATACGCGCTTTCTGCTCTAGCTCAGGCTTCTCCGTCACCACCGCCCGACGCAACTCATGCTGAGACAAGGCAGCCGCCTTCTCGAGCCAAATATCCTTATTCTCAGGGGTAATCACCGAGACCACTCGTCTAGCGTTGGAAATATGGATCTTCCCTTCATCTATCATTGTTTTCATCTCTGGAATTTCCTGAGCCTTCTGAGCGACTCCACCAAAGGAATAGGCCTCAGCGCCCGTGAGCCCCAGCCAACGCGTGCAGTACTCATGCAGATTGGGGTAATCGAATTGCTTGTAGATTTTATGTCTATCTACGCGGATCAGAGTCTCTAGCAACTTGGAGTGTGATTTCCGAAAGTGAATCGCGTTAGATTTAGCTTCCTGGTGTATCTCGATCGCAGTCTGCATAAGCACTCCTTATCGTCGATAGATTAGATATCTATGTACGTCGCGCTAGATCGAATCGCAAGTGTTTATCGACGATAAAACGGTAAGTTTTATGTTTGGGCATAAAATTCGGAGCGAAACGATTGTGCTGTCGCTTCGCTCATGGGGGCACCGAACTTTCCAAACTGCAGGTGTTATAAAATGATCTCTGATCGACGAAAATTATTTTGCCAAGGACTTTTCCAGGAGGCCGCGCTACTTCTTGACCCCCAACCGTTCCGAATTCCGCGGTGAATGTGCCAAGAATTTCTTGTCGCTTCCGTTTTCGGAGGATTTCTTCTTTCTCTTTTTTTGGATCCCGGTTTGGAGGCTTACGAGCCATAGGTTTGGGACTCGCTAGTGCCTTTTGACGCGGCTCGAACGCCCACGAAACTATCCCTAGATCTATCAGCGCTACATTGGTAAAACTCCCCCCATGCCGACGCCCCGCCCCTTAAATACTGCCCTGCGATATCAAACGCCGCCCGAATGGGCGAAAGTCGCGCTCAAAGACCTAGACGCCTTTTTGCTCGATCACGCTTCGTGCGAGCGCAAAGCGATGGCGGTGGGGATGTCTTTTGTCGTCCGTTATCCGGACCGAAAACACCTACTAGACCCTATCATTATGTTTGCGCGTGAAGAGTTAGAGCATTTCCACCAGGTCTTTCGCATCATTCAAAGCCGTGGATTGCAGCTAGCCAGTGATTACCAAGACGAATACGCCAATACGCTCATCGCGACGGTTCGCATCCCGCGTGACGAGCGTTTTTTGGACCGATTGCTCATCACTTCGGTAATCGAAGCCCGAGGCCATGAGCGGTTTAAACTCATTAGCGAACACGTCGAAGACCCCGAGCTTAGAGATTTCTATGCCCGGCTCACTAAAGCAGAAGCGCGCCACACCGATCTCTTCCTAGAAATTGCAGCCAAGTACTTCCCTCACGAAGTGATTCAGGAGCGCTTAGATTTTTATCTCGAGCTGGAAGCAAAGACGATCATCGCCACGCCCTTCCGATCGGCGATTCACTAGCCTATGCGCACAACAGATAAATATCTTACGACCTACGCCGAACCTGATTTGGCGATGATCCCCAGCGACCAAGGACCCTGGGAAGCCTCGGTCGTCGTTCCCTTCTTAAATGAAGGAGTACTTATCGCCGGCTGTTTACACTCATTGAATGTGGCGGCTCGTTGTAGCGGCTTCACTCCGTTAGTCATTATCGTCGTCAACGCCAGAGAAGATCATGGCCCCGAAGTGCAGAAGGCCAACCAAGCTTGGCTCGACTCCTTCTCGGAAAGTCATTATCCCCATCTCAATTTTTGGATTATTAACCAACGGTTTCCTCCTAAAGAAGGAGTGGGGCTGGCGAGAAAGACGGGTTGTGATCTCGCTCTGATGCTTTGGCGATTGGGACGGGTAAAACAAAGCCTAATCCGAACTACTGATGCGGATGCGAGAGTTCCCGAACACTATTTTCAAGATCTCAAACCGGCCAAACGCTTGGGGGGATGGGATTCTGGCGCTCCAGCGGCATATACCTATCCGTACCAGCACCGGTTTGATCCCAGCGTTCCCCAAGAAGCGATCGCGCTGACGCTTTATGAAATTCATCTACGTTATTACGAACAAGGGCTTCGCTACTCTGGCTCTCTGTTTGCTTTCCCTTCCATGGGAAGCACTTTGGCGATACCAGCAGCGCACTACGCCAGTGTTCGTGGGATTCCCAAATTACTCGCCGCCGAAGATTTTTATGTATTGAACAAACTGGCTCGATTGGGACCGATTCATACCGTTCCTGGAGCACCGATTATTTTAGAGCAACGCCCTTCCGACAGAGTTCCCTTCGGTACAGGCCAAGCGACGATTGAACTAGCAGGTCAACGCGACCTCTTAGACAGTTTCTCGCTTTACGATCCCAAAAGCTTCGAGGTGTTGCGTGTCCTACTAGAAGCTTTCCAATCCCTGTCGGTCCATCGAAACGTGGATGAATTCTTTGCCGACGTAAACCGGGCGGGAGCCTGGACTAAGCTAGTGCTCGTAAAGATGAAAGCGGGCGATGCGATTCGGCAGGGGCTTGAGACCCGGCGTGATCCTAAGCAGCTACTGCGACACTTATTAGACTGGTTCGACGGGCTAAAGACGCTACAGTTCGTAAAAGGTCTCCCTAAAGTGAACTGGAGGGTCGCACTTGAGAAAGCTCCATTCGTCGACAACCAAGACCATGAACCACATGAAATTTTGAGTTATTTCCGAAGCCTCTAATCTTTCTTCCCCATTTGGAAAAAGCTGCTATAAGAATCCAAACAATCATTAACCGGGTTGGGGCATTTTTTGATGGAGAGACCCCGTGAGTATTTTTCCTGCGCTTTTCTTGGCCTTTTTTGTTGGCCATCTTCCCCTAAATGTAGCTTCTGCTGGCGGTCCCACTAGGCGAACGGCGATGAAAGCGGTTGGGCCAACAGGCGGTACTTGCGGAAGGCACGCCAGAAACAGCTACTCCAAGACGACGCTTCCTCACTTCGCAGGAGGAACCCTCTTCCCTGGCCAAGAGATCTCAATCACAAAGGTCATAGGTATTCATTTCCCGTCCGACAATCGCCTGGAGATAGTGACTTCCGAGGGAGACCATAACGAATATTTCCTAAGCGGTGGGACCATCGCCCTTCCGAGCCTAAAAGCGCTTTCGATCTGGCCTCCGCTGCACCTTTGTCCTCAGACAGGAAAAGGACATCGTCCTAGCCCCTTTCAGGGAACCGCCTTTCATGCCTTTAATCTAGACGACGAGTTCCATAAAATTAATCCGGAACTTGTCGCCTACGAAGTAGACGCGCCCAGCATGGCAGTCCTGCACTCGAACGGGAAACCAAAACAGATTTCGGTGATTAGCCACCCTACTTCAGAGCACACGGAAGAATATCCCTTGCTCCTTGCTGGAGAGGGAGAGAACTCTGTCATTAGTATGGCGCTCAGTAAAACTCATGTGGCCACCCTTTCAAATACCCATCACCTTCGAGTGTGGAGCCGCCGAACGAAAAAGTTAACGATGGATCACACACGTGAATACCTAATGACGGTTAGTCTAGATGGTTCAGACAACCTATACTTGGGATATCGCGGCGGAGATGTAGAGATTTATCACGTGGTGACGGGAGCTCCCGTGAACGCGATAAACAATGGAGGGATAGATGCCAACACGATCCCTCACGTGAAATTAGGATTCGACCGAATCGCTGTCGTTCAGACGTCGGGATACGTCTCTGTGTACCGCGGCGAGCCCCATGGCACGCTGGTGCAGCTCGCTACTATTCCCAGCATCACCAACGCTCATGCGTTGGTCACCTTCTCGCCGAACGGATCTTTGATCACGACCGAGATAAAACAAGGCACATTAGGAATTTGGAAACTTGCGGAGTAGAAGAAGTCTAGGCCACTTCAGCGGCAGGTTGTCTCAGAGGAATGCGGATGGTGAAGGACGTGCCCTTGCCGAGTACGCTTTGCACGTCGATAGAGCCATGATGTTTTTGAACTAGCCCGTAGGCGATGCTTAGTCCGAGGCCGGTACCTTGGCCCACACGTTTCGTAGTGAAGAACGGATCAAAAATCTGGCCCAATACTTCAGGTGCCATTCCCGAGCCACTGTCTTGAATTTCAATCACGGCCTTTTCATTTTCTGACCGCGTTCGAATCCAAATGTGCCCCTGTCCTTCAATGGCGTGAGCGGCATTGGATAGTAAATTCATGAAGACTTGATTCATCTGCGAAAGATTGCATTCCACTAAAGGTAACGCACCAAATTCTTCGTGAACCGTCACGCGGCCCTTCATATCGGTAACCAAAAGCTTAAGCGTGCTTCGCAGCCCTTCGTGGATATCCACGTCGCGGAAACTCGACTCGTCCATTCGGGAGAAAGTGCGAAGCCCCAATACAATCTCTTTGGTTCGCTTAGCGCCTTCGACACAGCTTAACGTCAAATCTTCCATATCCTTTAAGATGTAGTCGATTTCGAGATCTTTTTCCGTCTTCTCAAGATGGGCTCGATCTTCCGGCGACAACTTCTCCCGGCTTTCTCGATAGGCTTTCACCAATTCACGGATTTTGACGAGATAATCCGAAAGATGGTGCATGTTGCTGTAGATAAACCCTATTGGGTTATTCAGCTCATGCGCCACGCCCGCGACGATTTGGCCTAGCGAAATCATTTTTGCCGACTGAATTAACGTGGCCTGGGTGGTCTTTAAATTTTGGTTGGCTCGTCGCAATTCTTCTAACTTGGTCTCTAAGGCCCGCTTCGTCGCATGAATGTTCTGAGTCATGTCGTTGAAGGATCGGACCAAATATTCCACTTCATAGGCAGAGTCTATCGAAGGAATTTGCTCTACGCGCCCTGTCTGAACTCGCTTCATCGCCGAGACCATCTGCACGATGGGCTTTACCAATCGATTAGAGACGATAAAGATCGCGAGAGTCGCGGTTAAGGCTAAGAGGATCGTAAGGTAGACGATAGCGATCTTTAAACGAGTGACTTGCAGATCGCTCGAACTCATGGAAAGAAAGACGCCGATATAGCCCCAGTTTTTTTGCTTTCCCGCCGAGAAATCGTAGAGAAACGAAGCGTAACGTCCATCGCCGATATTCACAAAGGTAGGGAGCTTGGTCCCTTGCACCGCCGACTGAAACGCTTTTTGCGAGAAAGTATGCAGAGCATCGTTAGAGAGAGCAAAGCTTGCTCCGTAAGGAGTCAGATCACGATTCAACAAGACTACGTCAACTTGTCTGCGATTTTTTAGCTCGGCGAAATCATTCGCACCGAAGTGATACTCCTCTTCCAGAACGCCATACGATCGATTTTTGTCAGCGATCAGCACCCTGAGCAACGTCACAAAGCCCGTCGAGTCAGGGGAAAAGAATCGCTCTACCGTTTCGCCGTGGGTCTTTACTCGTGAAAGCCCTTCGCGCGAGAGGTAATTGATGTGCTTCAGCACTTCGTGAGACGACCTACCCCCTAGAAAGGCCCCTTGAAGGGAATAAACGCGGACATCTAAATTGGGCCGAAAGCTAGTGACCGCTTCAGCAATATCTCCAAAATCTGCTTTTTTGGCAGCAGAGATAAGCCTGGGGGATTTCGCATGCAACCTTGCGCTTGCTATTAAATCTGCGTCGAGCGTTTCGATTTCAGAAGTGATCGCATCGCGCTCCGAACGTGCGCGACGTACTAGAGTCTCCCTGGTGCTCTCCTCGAAAGTTTTCATCGCGTAGTAACTGATAGAAAGGGTCGGAATCAAAGAGATGGGAATGAAATACAGGGCGAGCGTCGTCTTTAGCGAACGGGTCCCGTATTTGAAATTAGCGAAGAATCGTCGCATGTAGTGTTGAGAGCCCTAGAAGTACCAGTGAACGCCCAGGCCGGCGAAAGGTCCGTTGGCTAGATCGAAAATCTTAAAGAGATATTCCACTTCCGCTGAGACCTCAAAGCCGCTTGAATGAAAGAACTGAACTCCAATGGTGGGGTAGACAAGAAATAACGAGAAGCCCTTCGAAGGATCGGCGGTCTCCTGCAAAAACTTACTTAGTATGCCGGGCCCCGGTGACTTGTCCTTAATCCCGGCCGACCACCAATGAGCAAATCCGGCTCCAATGTAGGGGCTTACCGACTTCCCAGGAAGGTAGTAGCGAGCTTTCATCGCTACCGTCGAGTAGTCCATTCCCGTTCCAATGCCTCCGCTAATACTAAACTGGTCGGTGACGTTAACGTCGATTTCAACACCCATGATGGCGAACGGGCCAGCGGCGGCAACTCCCACTCCAAAGCGCTTGTCCATTTTGAGGTCTTCAAGGGTTTGGCCGGCCCCCTTTGAGGTGCCCGACATCCCCAAGGCCATTACGCTCAATAGGACGCTAATGAGTTTACGCATCTCTCCCCTCCCCCAAATTTACTACTTATATAGTTAAGACTAAAAGATGTGAGCTCGAATTCCTTCTTCTTGAAGGAATTTTTTCAGCGTCGGATGATCGATCTCGTGAGCTCGATGAATGAGATCGAATAGCATTCGAAACGCTTCTTTCGTTTCGTTGTCGTTAAGTCCTTTAGAGACTCCCCGTAAATCACCCGTCAGGGCGTTCAGGTTGTCTATCAAAGCGAAAATCTTCTTCTTGTCGCTCGTCTTCAAAAGTTCATTCATGCCGGTTAGCATGGTGTTCATTTGGTTCAAGAAGTCAGTCACTGTCTCTTCGTTCTTCTCGAGAAGCTCTTGAATGCGGCCAAACACACCGTAACCCTGCGAGAGTAATTGATCGATCCGTGGAGGATCAATCCCTCTGACCGTCGTTCCCGAAGCAAGTTCTGGCTTGTCCTGGCTGCCAGGCGTGATTTCGATATAGCGTTCGCCAATGATGCCGGCCATGTTCACATAAAATTTGGAATCTTCTCTGACGGAAGGAGAAGCTTTGCGAGAAACACTAATGGAGACATTCAACGTCGCTGGGTGATCGGCGCTAGACCCGGGCGAGCCTGTAGGCAAAAACTCGATGCGGTCGACCTTGCCGACTTTTACCCCACTGACACGAACGGGAGAACCCACTTCCACGCCACCCGCGAAAGCATACAGGACATGAAATCTCGACTCGGCTACAAAGGGACCAATCGCGCCCATCAACCAACCAAAGGCCACCACTAGCCCCACGGCCAGAATGACCAAGCAACCTACGAGAAATTCTTTGTTGAGTTTCTTCATCGAGATACTTTTAAACGCAGAGCGATATTGTTAGCAAGCGATCCTTCGCCAGAAGCGGCTCGGGAGACCAATTTTTTTGCAAAAAAATAGCTGATTATCGACGATCGGAGAGCAGAAAAAGCTCCCCTTCATTATAGCGTGTACAAGCCGTACGTTACAAAGAAATCAGCGGCAATGATAAGCACGGAGGACTCCACGACGGCTGCCGTGGCCGCATCCCCCACTCCTTGGGCTCCAGGACGGCAAGAAAGCCCATGCCGCGATGCAACAATAG
Organism: Bdellovibrionota bacterium; assembly: GCA_038325205.1. GTDB lineage: Bacteria > Bdellovibrionota > FAC87 > UBA2466 > UBA2466 > JBBQIT01. The sequence continues at coordinate 9,548 of JBBQIT010000021.1, read as the reverse complement.
GGATAATCGAGCCGAAAATGACCGCTTTAGTGAGACAGCTCAACAGATCTCTGAAATGGGTAAAAGTGAACATGGAATTGAAAAACTCGGAGGGCAAGTAGCCTAACTTAGTCGCGGCTAACAAAGCGCCAGCGAGGAGCGCTACCGCCACTGACAAGAGCGAAAGGACTACCGCCGCAAAAACGCAACCTATCCAGCGGGGTACGACCAAAAAGTCGATGGGATCTACCGAAAGAATGCGAAGCGCATCGATCTGATCGGTAACTCGCATGGTCCCCAATTCAGCCGCAATCCCAGCGCCCACTCGCGAGCTTAAGAGCAAGCAGCTGACGACGGGACCTAACTCTCTCACCATGAGTACCGTCGCAAAGGCCGGTACGAGAGAGTCTTCTCGAATCACAAGCTTCATGTGATACGAAAATTCGATGGTGAGCATCACTCCAATAAAAGCTAGCGCTAAACCAACAATGGGAAGGCTCTGCACGCCGGCCGAGTAGCACTGCAAAATGATCTCGTGAAAACGAAACTGACGACGCCATACCGAGCGAGACATCGCGGCCCAAGTGTCTCCCAAAAGTTGGAGAAGCCTTCCGTAGTGGGCAATCGCTCGAATCGAGAAGTATCCCAAAGCTTCAATCATATTCGGTCTAACCCCAACACTTCTCTCACCACCGAGCCCGCCGAAGAGACCAAGAAATTTGCGATAATGATCGCAAGCAAAGTCTTCACCGCCGCACGCCTTACCGCTCTTCCGACACCTTCCGCTCCTCCGGTAGCCCGGTTGCCCTCGAAGCAGCAGATCACGGCGATCAAGATTCCAAAGACTAAACTCTTTACCGCGCCCAAGCCAACGCTCCACCCGGTAACCAAGCTTCCGATGTTAGAAAGGTAGTTCTGGGCATTCACTCCTAGGTGAATGCTCGCCATGAGCATTCCTCCACCCACGGTCATCATCAACCCCACGATAAGAAGCAAGAAGCTGGAAAGCACTACGGCCACCATTCGAGGCACGATGAGATATTCGATAGGATCTGCGCCCAAGCATCGGATCGCATCTATCTGCTCGGTCACTCGCATCGTCGCAATCTCGGCTGAAGTAAAAGCCCCCACCTTTCCCGAGAGAATAAAAGCGATAAGGACCGGGCCCAAGTCACGAATCGTCGTTGAAGTAGAAAGTCCGCCCAGAAATCCTTGGGCTCCAAAATCACGAAGCTGAAGGTTGATCTGAATCGCTAGAATCGCACCAACAAAAGCTCCCGTGATGAGGGTCGTCGAAAGAGATCTCACTCCCACCAGATAAATCTGTTCGATTAGAGAAAGCGTTCGCACTCCGTGCTTTAAAAAATTCGCTAAACAATGTTTGGAAAAGATAGCGATGCTTCCGCACTCTTCAACGAAGAAACCTATAGAAGCGAATAGTCCCATGTTACGGCCTTCTCTCCTTAGCTTCCCTCATAAACTCCTGAACCAGAGGAACCTGGCTTTCTAAAAGTTCCGCGGGAGATCCCGAAGCGATGATCTTTCCTTGATCCAGCATGAGAATGCGATCGGCAATATCCAAAGCGCACTCCATGTCATGAGATACCACTAGTGATGTCACCCCGAGAGTTCGCGAAAGCGTCTCAATCAAATGGTTGATAAAATGAGTGGCTACCGGATCTAGTCCCGTCGTAGGCTCGTCATAAAGTAGGTAGTTTGGCTCCAATATAAGAGTTCGGGCAAGACTTGCCCGTTTCTGCATTCCAAAGCTTAATTCGGCGGGAAACTGCGATAAGATTTTCGGGTCTAAGTGGACCATCGCCAGGACCTTATGGATCGCGGGATCCAATTCAGAAATCTTAGATCCTAGTCGGTGCGCGCGTAGTCCGAACGCCAAGTTTTCATAGATCGTCAAAGAGTCTAAAAGGGCCGGCGATTGAAAGATCATTCCGCAGCGTTTGCGAACTCCGAAATACTGATCTTCTCCCAACCGACTCACCTCTTGCCCCTCAACCCAGATTTCTCCAGAATCGGGGTGCATCAAGCCCACAATGTTTTTCAACATTACGGATTTACCCATTCCTGATTTTCCGATCACAAAAACAATTTCGGTCTGCCCCACTTGAAAGGAGACGTCGTTTAAGACCACTTTGGAGCCGAAAGCTTTCGAAACGGATTTAAATTCAATCATACGGGGACCACTCCGTCGGGAATCTCGTCAGTCAGGGGGCCCTTAAGAAGTCCGTGCATGAATTGATGCACGTCTGGGCGCTGACTGTTGCGCAATTGAGAGACAGGTCCTATTTCCACAAGCTCTCCGCGATTGAGGAAGGCCACTTTCTCGCACAAGCGAAAGGCTTGGGGGAGATCGCTCGTGACCAGTACCATCGTCATGGCCGTTTCTCTTTTCTCGCGGCTATTTTTCAATAGCTCAACGATAGAACGAGACGTCACTGGATCTAGACCCGCCGTAGGGTCGTCGTATAAAACCACATCGGGCCGGAGCAGGAGTGCGCGGGCAATACCTAAGCGTTTTTTCATGCCTCCACTGATTTCATGGGGATAAAGATCTTCGGTTCGGCTAAGCCCAACATCCGCCAAAGCTGCATGAACTCTTTCGGCCCACTCTGCCTTAGCGACTCCACATTCTCGAAGGGCGAGGACTAGGTTTTCCGAGCAAGTTAACGAGTCAAACAGACCAGAGTTTTGAAAAGTCATTCCTAAGCGGCGCCTGGGATCATCGGCCGACCGTCTCCCGCGCGACGTTCCATAAGACTTGCCTCCGTATCGTATGGCTCCTTCCACGGGAACAAGGAGTCCAGCTAAAACTTTTAAAAGGGTGGTCTTACCGGAACCGCTGGGACCAAGCACAGCGAGTGACTCGCCAGGGTCCAAAGAAAAAGAGACTCGCTTCAAAGCCAAGGAGTCCGCTTGATAGCGAACGGAAACGCTATCCATCTCAAGCAGGTGCGGACTTCGATTTTCTTCCACGGAGTCCGACATTACTGATTTAGGCGGTAAAGACAAGCGCAGTGCAAAAAAAAGATTAGGCGGCCCGTTTGATTGGGAGTTTCGAACTGACGGGGTCACGAGTGGCTCTCGCCAATCGATGCCCGAGTCCGACGAGCGGTTTTTCAATGAAACGATAGGTAAGTGCCGTGACCAAAAGAATAAGCGCGATTCGTATCAGATAACTGAGTACGTACGAGCCGAGGATGGGGGCCGCTCCTCCCATGAAAAGCTGTTGCCACACGTAAATCCCGAAGGATCGTTGGCCGACCCAACGAATCCACGGTTGTTCCAAGAAATGATGCCATTTGGTATCAGGTCGCGAAATCCGCGTAAGAATAAGAATGGGGGCGAGTGTTGCGAATACTAGGCCACCAAAGGGAAATCTGGCCCACGTAGATATTGCCATCGCGGAAGCACACGCGAATAGGACCCATCGCTCTGAGATGCCCTTGAAGAAGGCATCGTAGCGTTTATCGTTTCTCATGATCGCGGCGACTCCCCCGAAGATGAGGCCAGAAAATTGAACGTCTGTTCGGTAACCGTTCAAAAGCTTGTAATGGATCGCCCCAAGATCGATGCCTTTGGTGCCCCACTCACTCCACAGGGCTAAGGCGAGACCCAAAGTAATCAGTTTGTGGGGAGTTCGGTATGGCACAAAAAGGAAGGCAATGGTCAGCGGCCACACGAAGTAAAATTGCTCCTCAACGGCGAGTGACCAAAAGTGCTGGGTGAACCAGGAGCCTGAGGTGAGAAAGTTTCGATAGAAAAGTAACGAGGCGACAAAATCACGATTCGTCGCTTCAACAAATCCGAATTGTTTTAGGAGCGCGAGAGTTCCAAGAAAGAGAAAGACCGGAGGAAGAATGCGAAAGGCCCGTCGAAGGTAAAAGGCTTTATAGTTAATGCGGCCCGAGTGGTTCACATCGTCCAGAAGTCGCGAGGTGATGAGATAGCCGCTAATGGCGAAAAATAGTTGAACGCCGTACGCTCCTCTGGCCAGAAAAAGGAAGAGACTCTTTGTGCCTCTGCCCGTGGGATTCAGCCAATAGGAGGTGTGGTTCACGATCACCAATCCCACGGCGATCGCACGCCAGCCATCAAAATTTGGTAAGTATGATGCCCCCGTTTTGTGCTGACCCTCGCTCACTACCGCATCCAAAGATGAGCCGAACTGCCTTTCTATGCTAGAAGCGATTTATGGAGAGAAAATGTGGGAGCGGCGCGAAAATACCAATATTGGGGAGAAGCTGACCCTACATGCTGTCCATTTTTCAGCAGGCCGCGCACTTTAGATGTGGGATCCTGCAATAGCGCCAAAAGCGTTGAGGCTGAATGTTGGGGCTGAACTATGGCACATGCCTTGCTCTATTTACTCTGCAAGCAAACAGCTTTGACTATATAAAGGAGGTTTCACCATGGGCTCAGCAAAAAAATGGAATAATATTGATGACGAAAGACTCTCTCCGCGAGGACCCAACCACTACCGTAGCCGCAAAAATCCTGACGCCCCGTTGGAACTTGGGGATGAATTGGGCGAAATCGTAGGAAGTGCCACTGGTGAAGCTGACCACGATGTTATTGCGGGCGGGTGGGAAGGCACCGACGATGCGACCTCCACTTCTCCATGCGATATGGTAAATCCCAACCCCCAGAGCCGCTTTGACGCTAATGAAGAAGAGTTCCGCGACGCAGGTCTTGGTCGAGCATCGGGTGGCGGAATGGCATTGGACGAAGGGGGAGTGTCCGATATCAAAGGGACGCCGGTAGAAGACAGCCGAAATTGGGAAGACGATCCCATCGAATCCGAACCCATTTAGAAACGCCCGAAGCGATGCATTGCGTCACCTAACCAAGAGCATTGGTGTTAGCCTTCCGAATCCCTTACTGCTCGGGGCTCTTCCACAGTCCTTGACGGCCTGGGGCGTCTTACCTAAGGTGGGTGAGTTCCGCCGACCGGGGGTTCGGTCTACGGCGTATTTTCACACAATTGGGCTCTGCCGTTTTCTCTCCAAGGTTAACGCCAGAGTAAAAGGATTTAGCAATGTTCATGGGTTTTGGGCGCTTGCGAATCGGTTTCATAGCGTTGGCTTTAACTACTTTCTGCCTTTCGGTGGGCACGTCTGCCCTAGCCGCGCCTCTGAAAGTCGGAGTGGTTCTCGATAAAGGTGGCAAAGACGACAAATCATTTAATGCTTCCGCCTACAAAGGCGTCACTGAAGCGCAAAAGAAATTGGGCATCACTTTAAAGGTGGTCGAATCTTCCGATGACGCTTCCTTAGAAGCATCGCTGCGCACTTTCGCTCAGCGAGGCTTTGATCTGGTGATAGGAATTGGTTTTGTGATGGTCGAGCCCATGACCAAAGTGGCCGCCGCGTTTCCTAAGGTAAAATTTTTGATCATGGACGGAGTGGCCACAGGCCCCAATATCCGCTCGCTCACTTTTAAGGAACAGGAAGGATCGTTTTTGGTAGGAGCGCTTGCCGCTCTCACCACCAAAACTAAAACGGTCGGTTTCATCGGAGGAATGGACGTTCCTCTTATTCGGCGTTTTGAAAGAGGATACCGAGCCGGAGTCCAACACATCGACCCGACCACAAAGACTTTAGTTAACTACGTAGGCTCCACTTCGGAAGCCTGGCGAGATCCGACCAAGGGTAAAGAATTAGCGGTCAGCCAATACAATCGCAAGGCAGATATTATCTTCTCGGCCTCTGGCGCTTCGGGAATGGGAGTGTTCGACGCTGCCGAAGAGCTAAAGAAATTGGTTATTGGATGCGACTCCAATCAGAACGGGCTGAAGCCAGGCCGAGTACTTACCAGCATGGTGAAGCACTTAGACAATGGGGTTTACGCTACGATTGAACAGGCCGTTCAAGGGAAATTTGAATCGGGAACTTTCCAATTGGGATTGAAAGAAGGGGCAATCGATTATGTTATCGATAGCTTTAATCGCCCTCTCGTCTCGCCGGCCAACGAAGCTAAGATCAACTCCCTTAAGAAAGACATCATCAGCGGCAAAATCAAGGTCCCCGACTACTACGCGGAGGCCAAGTCCTAATTCATGGAAGAGGACCCGAAGCTCACTACGCCTTACGCTTTTGAACTTCGGCACATTTCGAAGCAGTTCGATGATTGCGTCGCCAATCGCGACGTTAGCTTCTCCGTTCCGCTAAATGGATTGCACGGCGTAGTCGGAGAGAACGGCGCCGGTAAATCTACGGCGATGAAGGTCCTTTACGGACTCTACCCGCCCGATACGGGTGAGATTCTAATCCGCGGAGTTCCGACCAAGATTCCCAATCCTCACGTAGCTATCGAGCTCGGCATCGGAATGGTGCACCAACATTTCATGCTCGTCCCCTCGTTGAGTGTTTGGCAAAACGTGGTTCTAGGCACCGAGCCATCTTTCTGGATGGATGACAAGGCGATCTGCCAGGATCTCGACCAACTCCAAAAGAGTTTTGGCTTTGGTCTGGATCTACACGCTCCAGTCGAAGAACTTCCCGTAGGTCTTCAACAACAGGTCGAAATCTTAAAACTCCTTTACCGCAAAGCCGACATATAGATTCTCGATGAACCTACGGCAGTACTTACGCCTCATGAAGTAAAATCACTTTTTGAAAGACTTCGTCATCTTTGGGAAGCCGGAAAAACGATCGTCCTCATCACCCACAAGCTTAAAGAGATCCTAAATCTTACTCAAACGATTACGGTGATGCGCCAAGGAACAGTAGTGACTTCACTACCCACGGCGGGGCTAACGGAAAAGAAGCTGGCGGAACTTATTGTCGGGCGCTTGCTCTCCCCGCTCCCTGCGACCCGCCCAAAACCTCAAGAGAAGAACATCCTCTCAGTAAAACATATCTCCCTAAGTTCAAAGGGCAGAAAACTCCTACACAATATCTCCTTCGATTTGAAAGCAGGCGAGATTCTTGGTTTCGCGGGAGTTAGTGGCAATGGGCAACAAGAGCTTATCGAAATTCTTTCTAATCTACGAAACCCCGACGAGGGAACGATTGTTCTAGAGGGAGAAAACCTCTCGGCGAAATCAACCTATGTCTCGAGGCAACAGGGCCTCGGCGTCATTGCCCCCGACAGGTACCGTGAAGCGATGGTCCCCTCCCTTAGCGTTCGAGAAAATTCTATATTGGGACATCATCGAGAGCCTCAATTTACCGAAGGACCTTTCCTATCAGTCGCGAAGATCGCAACTTACGCCGATGGGTTGGCCGAGACTTTCGATATTAGGCCAAGGGATACCCGGCGAAGGATCGGCGGTCTTTCTGGGGGAAACCAGCAGAAGGTGATCGTAGCCAGAGAGACCTCGCAACCATTAAAGCTTTTGATTGCGGCCTATCCCACTCGCGGCGTTGATATCGGCGCCATCGAATTCATTCATTCTCTCTTTTTGAAGCTTAGGAACTCGGGCACCGCACTCATCCTATTCTCCTCGGAGCTTGAAGAGATTCTAGCGCTCTCCGATCGCATTCTCGTTCTTTTTGGCGGCCATATCACCGGAGAAGTTACCCGCGATAAAGCGGATGAATCTCAAATCGGACTTTGGATGACGGGAGGGAAACCCTCATGATCTATCTCGTCCGATTCTATCGAGCCATGAGGTCCCCCGTTCTTGGCCTTTTGTTCGCCTTTGCGCTTTGCTCCCTCTTTTTGGTGACTATCGGAGAAGATCCCTGGCTGCTCGCCAAAGCGTTTCAAAACACTTTCTTTACGACGTTTGGATTTGGCTTCACGCTTTACTACGCCACTCCGCTTATCGCCACAGGGCTAAGTGTCGCCCTTTGCTTTCAAGCCGGACTTTTTAATATCGGTGCGGAGGGACAGCTTTACGTCGGGAGTATGGCGATCATTGTGCTCTCCCATTTTTTCCCCCATCTGCCTCCGCTGCTAGCAGTTCCGCTCGGCATCGCCGCCGCTTTTACTGCCGGAGCGCTTTGGGGCGGAATTGCCGGATTCTTAAAGGCTTGGAGAGGGAGTCACGAAGTCATTGTGACCATCTTGCTAAATTTCGTGGCTATCTCATTGGTGGATTACCTCTTGCTCTATCCTTTCAAGAACCGCACGACTCAAAACACGGAGAGCATTCCGCTTCCCGATTCCTACCAGATCCCTAACTTCGAACGCTTTCTTCCTTCCACTCCGGCCAACAGTAGCTTGTTTCTCTTATTAGGAGCTGCGGTGGCCACTTGGCTCTTTCTTTATCGAACGACCTGGGGTTACGAACTGCGGTCCGTCGGATTAAATCCAACCGCCGCGCGGTTCGCGGGCATCTCGGTTAAGAAAATGACAGTGCTTTCGCTGGCGCTCAGTGGAGGCTTAGCGGGACTCGTAGGCGTTAACGAAGTCATGGGCAGTCAACACAAGGTCCTTCAGGGTTTCTCCCCAAGTTATGGATTCACGGGAATCGCCGTGTCACTCCTCGCAAAAAATAATCCGTTTGCTGTGATCGTCTCTGCCCTTCTTTTTGGCGGGCTCCAAAATAGTGCTAGGGAGATCGAATTCTTAAGCGACAAAGTTTCCAAAGAGCTCTCCTTTGTGATTCAAGGAACTCTCATCGCCTTTGTGGCGGCCGAATATTTAATTGAGAAATTTCTTAAAGACAGAAAGAAGCGACAGCCAAAGGCGGGAGCATGATTGAACTCCTAGCCTCCGCCATTCGCCTCTCCACACCTTTGCTGTTCGCTGCCCTGGGCGGGCTCATGTGTGAACGCACTGGCGTTGCGACGATTTGTTTAGAAGGCGTGATGCTTGTCGCTGCCTGGAGTGCCGCGACCGTGAATTTTTACACCGGAAATCCGTGGTGGGGGTTGCTGGCAGGAATCGGCTGCGGGGCCGTAGCGATGCTCATTCACGCTTTTCTTTCTATTACGGCCCGGGCCAATCGAATCGTCAGCGGAGTCGCGGTGAATATTTTTTGCATGGGGATTACTCCCTTACTAACCAAGGTCTGCTTCGGGGGAACGACGAACACACCTAGCATTCCGATGGATCAGCGCTTTTCTCTTTGGGGAATTCCAGGACTTAAAGACATTCCCTACGTAGGGCCTCTCTTTTTTAATCATTTCCCTTTAGTGTATCTGGCGTGGTGCTTGCCTATTTTTCTGCACTTTTGGCTTTATAAGACTCGAGCGGGACTTCGGATCAATGCGGCAGGTGATGGCCCCGAAGCGCTCACTACGGCGGGCGTGTCGCCCAACCGCATTCGTTATCAGTCGATGTTAGCCGGCGGAGTTATCGCTTCGATGGGAGGCATTTATCTCGCGACCTCGCACGGTAGCCAATTCACTCGCGATATGACGGCGGGTCGTGGCTTCATCGCTTTGACAGCGCTTATTTTCGGTAAGTGGAAACCGCTTCCGACTTTCGGAGCCTGTTTGATTTTCGGATTCGCGGATGCTTTGCAGATTCAACTTCAAGGGGTCACCCTCTTTGGACAGACTTTCCCCGTACAATTTATACAGGCGCTGCCCTACGTGATTACGCTAACCGTATTGGTCGCGTTCGTCGGAAAGTCCCGGGCTCCCCTCGATCTGCGCTAA
>JBBQIT010000020.1:0-18805 GCA_038325205.1 Bdellovibrionota bacterium | reverse complement strand
GGTGTGCAGATCCTCTGCTTCTTCGCGCAACAGGCCCAGCGAGCATTTTGGTGTGGCTCGTGACGTCGGCAAATTCAAAATCATAAATCGCTTTGGGGTAGATTCGGCTGCGAAATTTTCGGTAGTGAGGAAAACGCTTCCAACGATCTCCCCACACATGTAGACGATCCCATCCCGCCTCTTTTAAATAGGCGGCACGAGATTTATCGTAGGTTCCTATGAAACTCACATCGAAGGGCTTATTCGCATACAAACTATATTCATCGACAATAGGATGGTGAACCGACGGCTCATACGCGGAAGGAATAAAATAAGCGTGCTCTTGCCCCAGAGCTTTGTAACGACTGACGTTCTGAGACTTTGTAGTAAAGACGAAATCATAAGATCGCAAGGTTTGGTGAAAATCTTTTGGCTTTAAAATTCCAGGAACAAAATTGTTGTCGTGGGAATGGTAGAGAACGAGAGGAGGCGTTTTTGAAACCTTCCGCATCTCTTCGATCGTATCGGCATGTAAGAAATTTTCAGCCATGACCAGAACGGCATCGAAATGATTCTTTCGGCAGAGTCCAATCAGTGTTTGCGATACTTCTTTTATCTTTTGCGGACCTGGAGCTTTGCGCAGTCGTGTGGTGAACCTTTGAAACAGGTGTCTTCCGTAAAAATATTCGGGGTCGTAGGGAACTACCAAATAGCCGAGTTTCACCATGTTGGTGAAGTAATGAAGAGACGACGAAGTCCGTAGGGTGTTCCCAACGAAAAGAATTTTCATTTGAGGAACAGTGTATCAGAAACGCAAGCGGACAGAATGGCGCGATGGTTCAAACGTTTATTTTTTGGAAGGCGGGTCGATGGCAGGAGTGTTCGCTAAAAGCGTAAAAAAGAATCCTGGAGCGGCCAAGGTTACGTCGGGCCTTCTAATTTTTAGTGCTTTGAGACAGGACTCTTCCGAAGCGCACTGAATGACTTTCTCAGTTTCTGGATTTTTAGCTTCTACGTTTTGGGGCGCCAAGCAAAGTGCCGAAGCAAGGAAAGTAGAGACGATGATAGTGGAAATTATAGACGATTCGTTCATTTGGCTCCTTAAAACCTCTTGCTGATCAATGCATGCCTAATGCCAGGGGGGTATTCAGCGCGGGAGCAGCCGCCGCCGCGGCCAAGGTTTGCGCAGCAGACAGGCCTCAGCGCGCAATCCGAAAGGCGACCCTTGTGAGATATCAAAGAGTTACTCGGCGTTGGGCTCGGTTTGGCCCAGCAATGTCAGGGTGTCGAACAATTTGACAGCTGTATGAAACTCATACAGTGAAGCGAGCAACGTTTACTCTGAGTCGGTTATGGTAATAGATTCCCGTATTTGTCGGCCATTTCTCATTCGATTTACTCCTAAAAAATGTTTTCTGGCATCGATTGCACTATAGGCAACCCGAGGGGGCATTCGGGGGAAGCCGTGAACCGTCAAGCAAACGAAAAATGGGCCGGGGGAATTCGGGAAGTACTACAGCAGCTATTTGTGCTGGGAGTCGTCGGAAGTTTACTCGTATTAGTGCCGCTGCATTCGAAATCAGCGGGGCTGTCGAGTTCGATGCGCGTGGAAAAGCCGGCGCGTCGCGACACCAATTTGATCGAAGCGCCTGAGGGCGTTCAGTTAGAAGATTTTGTTTCGTGGCTCACTCGCTCTAATCGAGTTGGTGAGTCTAGGGGCCAAGGGGAAGGAAATTGATCCGGATGTAGAAGGCCTTTTTGGGGAAAGAGGCCCTTCTATAGGGGAGGAGACACCGGATCCGATTTTTCTTCGACGAAAGTCAGAAGAAGAACGAACTGCTCACAGGGCAGCAGACACGATGGGGGCATGTGCCTTTGTCGTGGTACCACTACTCCTCTCTCACCCGTCGCTTTCTTTCGGGAAGGCGGCGAGGTATTTGAACGGGGGCCTCCTTTCGGGGGGCCCCAGTTCCTTTTTTCGGTGGAACGTTCCTGATGATCCGATCTACCCGACGCCATGTTAAAATGGGAAGCACATGAGCGAAGAACACAAATTTAGTTTGAAGAGTCTTGATTCGTTGGGTTCTGCTTCCGAAGGGCAGGTCCTTAAAGGAACTCTTTCCGATGTGAAATGTATCGCCAAAGGCGGTATGTCCCAAATATACCGTGCCCGCCAACCTACGCTAGACCGCTATATCGTCGTCAAAAAGCTTAAAGATGAGCTGAATGGCAATGCAGAGATGCTCGAGCGTTTCCGCCGGGAAGCCAAAGCGCTTGCGTCCGTATTGCATCAGAACGTGGCCCATGTTTACGATTTTGTCGAAGACGGCGAAGAATCTTACATAGTGATGGAGTACATCGAAGGCATCGATCTCTCCAGCATCATCGAGAAGGTCGGAAATCTTCCCGCCGCCATTGCCGCCAGCATCTTGTTAGGCGTCGCGCGCGGCGTCAGTTACATTCATGCCCACAGTCTGATTCACCGAGACTTAAAGCCGTCCAATATTCGAGTGACCAATCGTGGTTTGGTGAAGCTAATGGATTTCGGCATCGTGATGGATATCGAAAATCACGGTTTGACGCGCCCCGGAATGATGGTCGGCTCACCCAGTTATCTTTCTCCCGAGCAGGTCTTAGGCGATCCCATCACGCCTCGCGCGGATATCTTTCTTTTAGGCATCGTCTTTTACGAAATGTTGACTGGGACTCGTCCTTTTAAAGACGAAGGTGGGGAGACCGTGTTTCAACGCATTCGCGAAGGGAAATATATTCCTTTGCGTCAGATGCAATCGAATGTCCCCAAAGCTTTTGAAAAGATGGTTCGTCGGATGCTTCAAATCGATCCCGACAAAAGATATTCCGAAGTAAAAGAATTAATCACAGATCTCGAAAAATTCTTGGGACCAGTGAAGAGCTCCCGTGCAGAAGAGATCGTACTTCGTTACCTCGACGAAGAAGCTTTGCTCACCCCTTCGATCACTTATCAGCAAGTGGATGACGATTCAGGCAACTGGTTGACTCGCGGAAGTTTCAAATGGATAGCCATGGCTGTGATCATCGCTGGTCTTGCGTTTGGGGGCGGCTTTTTCTTAGGCTCCCACAATCACAATCCGGGGCTTTCGCGCGGCGAAGTGAAGATGCCGGCGCCCGTTCCTATCAAACCCGCTCGAAAATCTCGTAATCGATAGCCCAACCCGTTTTTTCAGGGGGCTCTTTATTATATTTGTCGGTGCGGGGCGGGTAGGCTGTGCTTATATCGACGCACCGACCTTTCCACGCTGGCGACGTGCAATGCCTGTCCCGTTGCCTCCGTTCTTCCTGTTTTTCGAGTCCGCACCGATAAGGCTGTGCCTGTTAGTCAGCACCCGCCGCCAATTCCAAGCACCACTCCCCACTTTTCTTCCCGCCGCCGCTTTCGGTCTAAATTTTGTTTTTTGAAATAAACCAAAGATACGAAACAAACCGCCCAATACTTAATGAAATACCATCCACCGTTGAGTTACGGACCAACTACCGGGGACCTTTCAGAGGAAGACAGATAGTTTCCAACTCCTGGGAATGGACTTCGCACACCACCGAAACGCTTTTTCACATTCAGTCTCGGGGTTCACCACCTTTGTAGAAAGATAAAAGCCATATTGAGCGAAGCGACCGCAAAAAAAAACACGCTCCGATGCTCCCTATTCGCACAAAAACCCCTTGCTACGCGATGCATTAATTACTACAACAAAACTATGAACTCTCGTCGACAAACGCTTCTATTCCCGAATTTTCCGACAGCATTCGGAGGCTCTTTAAATCAAGGAAAGCGTAAAGTCTCACGTCCCATTGTGACAAAGCGTCCGATGCACTTAGTGCTTCGTTCTTCGCAGGCAAAGGGCGAGCGATCGCTGCTACATGAATCCAAATTCATTCAACTCCTTATTGCACGATTGGCGAAAAGGTTTCGGGTTCGAGTGTATGAGCAAGCGAACAGCGGCAATCATCTGCATCTCTTGGTGCGGGCGGAGACGAGGGACGGTTTTAAGCAGTTTCTCATGGCGCTCTCGGGAAGGATTGCGCAAAAGATGACGGGAGCGGCCAAAGGAAAGCCGCTGGCAGCAAAATTTTGGGACTTTATTCCTTTCACCCGAATCGTCGAGTGGGGAAGGGCGTTTGCAATCGTTAGGCGTTATGTCATTCAGAACACACTTGAGACGCTCGGTGTGATTCCCTATCAGGTCAGAGGACCTAAGAAGGTCCGCGAAAAGTCCCGGAAGATTGTGGGCACCGGCGTGATCTAGAAAAAACCTATTAAGAGGGTCCACTCTCGGCTCGTCACTAGGTCTGGTTTCAGGGGAAACCCCTAAACTCCGGTTTCTCTTCCCTTTTTTGCCTAAAGGGGCTAAGACAGACGGGTGTTTTTCAAACAAAAAGATACTAATGAAGTAAACGAAGCCAGCGTTCTCAAAGCGCTTTCCAACGTTCAGGACCCTGATCTTCGTAAAGACATTGTCACCCTTGGATTTATTAAGAATCTAAAGATAAAGGGCGGGGACGTTAGCTTTAACGTCGAACTCACCACGCCGGCTTGTCCCGTAAAAGACCAGCTCAAAGAAGAGTGTCTCACTCGGGTAAAAGCCATTCCGGGCGTTACCACCGTTAACATTGAGATGACCTCGAATGTGAGATCCACTTCGACTGGGGGAAACCGAATTTCGCTTCCCTCTGTGAGAAACGTGATTGCAGTGGCGAGCGGAAAAGGCGGCGTAGGGAAGAGCACCGTTACCATTAACTTGGTCGCGGCTCTCGCCAAGACTGGCGCTAGAGTCGGTCTTCTCGATGCCGATATTTACGGACCCAGCATTCCTTTGATGCTGGGGACTAAGGAACGTCCTACCCAAAACGAAACTCGAATTTTTCCGGTGGTTAAAAACGGAATTAAGATTATGTCGATGGGCTTTTTGGTTCCTGAGAATCAGCCTGTCATTTGGCGCGGTCCCATGGTCCATGGCGCGTTAACTCAATTTTTGACCCAGGTAGAATGGGGCGAGCTCGATTATTTGCTAATCGACATGCCGCCCGGAACCGGGGACGCCCAGCTGACCATCAGCCAAAATGCTCCTCTATCAGGGGCTATCATTGTGACCACGCCTCAAGAAGTTAGTCTTTTAGATGCTCGAAAAGGGTTGATGATGTTCCAAAGCGTGAACGTCCCGATTCTTGGCGTCATCGAAAACATGGCGGGTTTCTATGTCCCTGGCACTGATTCTATCGTCGATATTTTTGGAAAAGGTGGCGGTGCACGGATCGCTCAAGAAATGAAAGTTCCGTTTTTGGGATCAGTTCCGATTGACCCTCAAGTTACTGTTTGCGGTGACAAGGGAACTCCCATTGTAGACGCCCATCCTGACTCGAAAGTCGCTTTTGTGTTTCGAACATTGGCTGGCTCTGTCGCTGCCCAACTGTCGATGCTTCAAGCGCAAGCTTCAGGGAACTTCAAACCGATGGCACTCCAATGGCAATAGACGTTATTCCCGTCGAATTAATGCAAGTAGGCCCACTGGAACTTGGAATCCGTTGGAGCGACGGCCACCAGTCCAAGTACGCCGTTAGAAATATTCGATTGAATTGTCACTGCGCGAATTGTGTCGATGAATGGACCCGAGAAGTGCGCGTAAAATCGGAACACATTCCGGCCGATATCAAACCACGCAAGATCGAATCGTTGGGTCGTTATGCGTTTTCCATAACCTGGTCCGACGGTCACGACACCGGCATTTTTACCTTCGAACAACTTCGCGCCCTTTGTGAGTGCGAGGCATGCAAACCACGATAACCGTTCGTAACGGTACATTCCCCATTTCGAAAACACAGGTTTTCCACGGCATTACTGTCCCTTGGGAGACTTTGGGTTATGCCCAAGAGCAAAAGCTTGCGGATACGTCTGGGGGATTTTTTGATTTAACGCACTACGGTACCGTGAGTGTAGTGGGGCCGGACGCCGCTGATTTTCTTCACCGGATGTCGACCGTAGACATCAAAAAGCTAGTGGTCGGCCAGATCGTTTATGGGGCCTTTCTTACCGGAAAAGGGACTACCATTGCCCTAGGGCTTTTCTGGAGAATGGCTGAGCAAGATTTCAAAATTTTGGTTTCCCCTCCTCAAAAAGGGGGGCTTCTCGAACACCTCGATAAATTTCATTTCGCCGAGAGCCTTGAGCTGAAAGACTCAAGCGAAGACTTTGACGTATATGGGATCTGGAACATTAATGCCTTCCCCCCCGAGAGCAGTCCCGAAGGCTTCGTTTGGGCTGACCCCCGCAGACCCCTATTGACTTGGGTGGCGGTCATAAAATCGGATGGACCGGCCTTCCTCGAGAAGGCGAAATCGCTCGGTTGGCCGCTTTTGGGGCAACGGCTGTTTCAGTTCTACCGGATTGAAGCCGGAGTTCCTGAGATGGGGGAGGAGTTGACGAGTAGCGACCTCATTCTTGAGGGAAACTTTAATGAAGCGGTAGCTAGGAACAAGGGGTGTTATCCTGGGCAAGAGGTCGTCGAACGAATCTTTACTTATGGGCAAGTAAATCGCAAACTAATGCGAGTCGAGATCGTTGGAACGTGGCCTCAGTTACCAAAGTTGCCCTATGCGCTTGTCGAAAACGAAAAGACCGTATTGACGTTGGTTTCTTGCGCTTTTCTACCTAGTGAACCCGGTCGAGCCTGGGGGCTGGCTTTCGTAAATAAGCACTTATGGTCACGCACAGAACCTTGGATAGTAGACGGCGGCGTTTCTATAAGAATTCGGCCCGAGACCGTCTCCAAAGAGAGTTGATCTAAAATATATTATGCTTAAGTCACCCATCTTTAAGTTTTTCGCCTCCCTCAAACTTGCGGTCATTTCGATCTTGTCACTAGCTACCGTCCTTGCGACGGCCACGATGCTGGAGTCCAATTACGGGATGCGCGCCTCCCATCTCATGATTTACGGCACCTGGTGGTTTGGTGGCGTTCTTTTGATGTTGGGTACTAATGTTTTTTGCGCTGCTATGTCGCGTTTTCCCTGGAAGAGACATCAGACTGGATTTGCCGTTACTCATTTGGGAATTTTGACGCTTCTTGCGGGGTCATTCATCACCCAACAGTACGGTGTCGATGGCAGCTTGCCGGTCGAAGAGGGTAAGCGCAATTCAGATGTCCTTTTAACCGACATGGCCATTTCGGTGACCACGGAAGACGGAACTTTACTTAAAGAGATTCCTTTTCCCGAGACGGGACTCAAGGCGGAAGGAAAGCTATTAGAAATAGAACTTGGACCGCGTGACAAAATTATCGTGGATCAGTTTCTTCCCCGAGTCGTTAGCGAAAAGAGTATTACGCCGAGTCCGGTTCCTGGACTGGGGGCCCCCGCTATAAAAGTAAATTTAATTAGCTCCCGGTTCGATGTCTCGGAATGGCTCATTCAAACGACCCCAGAAAAGCCGGCTGAATTTAATCTTGGGCCTGCGGTTTTGAGTCTCGCTAAATTATGGACTCCTGATGAGGCCAAGCGCTTTCTCGCGGAGACTCCTTCAAAATCGGAAAAGAAGGGGTCCCCCGGCTACTTAAATATTACTTATGGCGATAGAACGTATCGCTTGCCGATTGAAAAGGCGCTGAAACGGTGGACACAGTTACCTTCGGCTTCACTAGAAATTAAGATCGAGCGGTATTTGCCCTACGCCGTCGTAGAGAACAATGATTTGGTGTCTCGCTCCGAGGAGCCGGTAAACCCAGCGGTGCAATTGCTCGCAAGAAACCAAGCGGGTGTTACTGAAAAGCACACTCTGTTCGCTAATTTCCCTGACTTTAATACGCTCCATCGGCAGAAAACATCGACTGCGATTCCCTTGGGAATTAAATTTCGCATGATTGCGGCTCCCGTTAAAGCCAACGAGCAGCTGGCTATCGTGGGAAGAAACCGAGGAAGACTCGAGTTTGCTTCTAGCGGCCCGAAACTTTACTACCGGTCCTTTGGCAAAGAGGGCGGGCTCAAAGGCAGCGGCGAAGTGAAGCCCGGAGTTGAGATTCCTACGGGCTGGATGGACTCAAAATTCAACGTAACTGAATGGTACCCGGCCGCCATTCAACAAGAGAAGCCCCGTTATATTCATTTTATCGGGCAAGGGGAATCCAACTATCTCTCCGGTCTTCATTATCGACGAGAAACAGACCGCCACCCCGCCACTTCGGATAGCGGGGAATGGTTAGTGGAAGGCGACGTTTCTAGCATTCCGATGGGAAGCGAGAACTGGGTATTACATCTAACCAAGCAAAGACTTCGTTTGCCTTTCTCCATTCAATTGCAAAAGTTTATTTTAGGGACGGATCCGGGCACCACCAAAGCGGCCTCCTACCAAAGTGATGTCTCGGTTGTGGACGAGCATGGCCAACCACAAAAGACAGCTCACATTTCTATGAATGAGCCGACAACTTACGGCGGCTACACGTTTTATCAAGCCAGTTATCAGATGGAAGAGGGCAAGCCCGCCGTATCTGTCTTTTCGGTAAATTATGATCCAGGCCGAGCGATTAAGTATGTGGGCTGTCTGTTGATGGTACTTGGCATTTTATTGATGTTTTACATGAACCCCCACTATTGGGACAAAATCCTGGGAAGAAGGCGAGCATGAGAACTTTAGCGTGGTTACTCACTTTGGTAGTGGTTGGTGTTTCTAATGCCCAAACGGCAAATCCGAATCCTATGCCTTCCCCGAAGGATAAGTTTGAGTGGGGACAGTTTCGATCCATCGCCGTGCAAAACCGCGGGCGGATGAAGCCGTTCGATACTTATGCCCGGGAAACGGCTCTATACGTTACCGGGAAAGTAAATTTCCAAGGGTTTACTCCCGAGGAACTGGTTTTTAGTTGGCTCACGAGTTTCGATAAGATCTGGGAAAGTACCTTTTTTATTCGAGTTGATTACGGTCCCCTTAAAAAGATCTTAGAGATTGATGAGTCTCGAAATTACTTCTCTCCAATAGAACTCCGCAGCTCCGAAGGC
Source organism: Bdellovibrionota bacterium (assembly GCA_038325205.1). Taxonomy (GTDB): domain Bacteria; phylum Bdellovibrionota; class FAC87; order UBA2466; family UBA2466; genus JBBQIT01. The sequence continues at coordinate 9,805 of JBBQIT010000020.1, read as the reverse complement.
TTGCGCAAGATGGTGCAAGCGGCGATGAAAAAGCAGCAGGATCGAGAGCGCCCGAGTGATTTAGAGAAGAAGGGAATGCAGGTTCAGAATCAACTAGGATTGGTAGAAGCGATCGTTCGCGGGGAAGATTTTACGATTCTGCCTAATCCCGAGGGCATGGAGAAGCCGTGGTTCGGCCTTGCTGGGCTCATAGATCCCAATGGTCAGCTGCCTTATTCTCCCGCGCAACGGCAGGAATTGAGCGAGAAACTTAGACCGCTGTTGCAAAGTTATCTTGCGGGTGACGCCGCAACTTGGAATAAGTCTGTTGGCCCCTTCGCCAATTATTTAAAAGGTGATTTAGCCAAAGGCGCTTATCCTACCGACGCTGAGATGAGCCGCGAGATTCTGTATAACGATTCCAGACCCTTTCGTTGGGCATGGGTGTTTTACTCGATCGCGTTCATAGCGCTTCTCTCGTATTTGGTCAGCCAGAACCACGCCGCTCGTCTCATTAGCTTTGGCGCTTTGGCGTGTGGCTATGGAATGCATCTCTATGGTTTCGGGCTTCGTTGCTGGATCGCGGGCCGTCCGCCAGTAACCAACATGTATGAGTCGATTATCTGGGTGACGTTCGGCTGCATGACTTTCGCTATGATCGTGTGGGCGGTGTATAAGAATGCCGTTATCCCAACAGCCGCTTCGGTCTTTGCGATTGCAGGGCTTGTTCTTGCAGACAATCTTCCTTCGGTTTTAGACCCGGCGATCAATCCTTTAGAACCCGTGCTTCGCAGCAACTACTGGCTTACGATTCACGTGCTCACTATTACGTTAAGCTACGCTGCTTTTGCGCTATCGCTATGCTTGGGAAATGTGGTCCTGGGAAACTATCTTTTCCGCCCTGAAAACTCTGCCAAGATTCAGCAGCTAACTCTCTACATGTATCGCGCGGTTCAAATTGGAGTTGTGCTCCTCGCTGCCGGAACGATCTTGGGCGGCGTGTGGGCCGACTACTCATGGGGCCGATTCTGGGGATGGGATCCGAAAGAAGTTTGGGCGCTCATCGCCTTACTGCTTTACCTTGCGGTCCTTCACGGAAGATTCACCGGTTGGCTGAAGGGTTTCGGATTTGCCACGACCACCGTTTTTTGTTTCTTAGGTGTTTTAATGGCTTGGTACGGCGTCAATTTCGTACTAGGCGTGGGATTACATTCTTACGGTTTTGGGTCTGGGGGACTGCAATACGTAGCTGGCTACGTTTTTCTGCAAGTCGCCTTTATTGTGGCAGCCTATATGAAGTATCAGCAGGCTAAGAAAGTACATCCGATCGATACCGCGATCTTTCCGAAAGGAAAATAGGGGTTAGGTGTCTAACAGGTCTCGTGCCGTCTTAGACGTGAGTTCGCGTAGCTTAGCGAACGAAAGAGGGTAGTCAGAGCAGAAGTAAAGATGCAGGGCTCCCGAGATGAGCGACTGGATCATTCGGGCTTTTTCTCGCGCTATGGTTTCATTCATTCCAGGCACAAAGGATAGACAAGTCATAATTCGCTGCTCACCCATATTGCGAATCTCGGTTTGAAGCGTTCGATAGGAAGGATCGCAACTGGACAGGTGGTAAAAGAGAGTGAGTACCGGGACGAACTGAGGATGAGTTTCTAGCCAGTAGAAATTTCCTTCGACCACTACCTTAAACTTTTCCTTCATGGTCTTCGCTTTTTCGGCGCGAAGAATAATCATCTGCTGTCCTACCGCAATCGCATAGCGGATGGTCGCACGAATCATCTCTTCGCGATTTTCAAAGTAGTACGCCACATGAGTTCGTTTCATGCCTACTTTTTTGGCAACTACCTCGTAGCTGGTCTTTTCAAGGCCTCCTTTAGCAAGGCATTCAATGAAAGCTTCTACGATTTGTCGTTTGCGGCTTTCCCCTTTTCCAGGTTTAAGACCAAAGATTTGGTAATAGAGCGCATGAGGGAATTCCCCCTTCGGCATACGCGCTATTTCCGATCGTTTGGTCTTAGCCACAAGATTCCCCACGTGGTGAATCTCTATTGTACCTGAATCAACCATCTTTTTGACGCATGATCGTATTTAGTCCTTACGTCATAGTAAGGACTCGTCGTCATTCCACTCCTTTTCGGGTGCGAGTAGATTAAATCGTTTCCTAAAAAATTAACGTTCAAATAGTGAACGTTGCTCAAAAACCGCGTCCGAGTGAGGTCTTGGAAAAAAGACTGGGCGTTTGTCAAGAATCGGCGATGGGGATGCTGCCCCTTTAGAGTGTTGACACGAAGCATCTAATTATTTAACCGTATGCCCACAAATACATAAAGCCTTTGCGTAAACTCGAACCCTGGGGGGTTAATGTTAAACGTAGCAACAAGATGGTCTCTACACGTGTTTCTTGCGCTCTGGATTGCGCTAGGATCGACTGCGGTCGTAACGGCCAATGAGTATGACGACAAGATACCGACAGCGTGTTCTGCACCCGCCTCGATGTCAGGAGCTCCTCATGTTCAGGCGTTTGTGCGTGACATGTGTGAACGCACTGCCGCGGCGATGGATTATCGCACCGGCGTCGGAACTAAAGCGGTTCCGATCTTGGCACGCGAACTCATGGAAGAGTTAAGCGGGAATCTTGCGGCGATTCCCGACAGTGAGTGGAGTAAGACTGGACTCACGATCGATATCCTCGTGGGGTTTTTCTTATACATGAATAACGGCGAGAAACAGCCGCTTCCTCTCATGCAATATTCTGGCGCGGTTAATGAAGTTCGCAAACGATTTGAGCGAACCAAAGTGAAAGGAAAATCACTGGCTGATATTTTTGAGGTCAAACAAGCTCCGGTGGCTGCCCTGTCCGAGGCCCTGTACGAGTTCGTTGCTAGATTTCCCTCACGTAAAGTCTCCATAAAGGAGTTGAAACAACTTTCTGATGATGTTTATCCCAACCTGCCTGCTGATCTCATCGTGGCGCCCGTAGCCCAAGAGTATTTGAACTCTGCGAATGAGAAAAAGGCAGAGGGTCTTAGTTTCCAGGGAGCTCCTGAAATACGCTCGGAAGACGATATTCCCCTGGGGCCACTTGACGCCGCTCTTAAGCCGCACCAAAAAGCGGTTTCTATCTTTAAGAGTCTTCGCTATGCCCTCAGCATGGGGGTGGCGTTTGTCGGATCGGTCGCAGGGACAGCAGGGAGTATTCCCGGCTACATCGGAGGCGCGCAAACCGCCCTTTACGAATGGCAATTTAACAAATACAGCGACAAGTTTTGGGCGAAGTATTGGCACGAGAAAGGTTTCTGGGGAAACGTCCGGGTTAATCTCGCCTATGGCGCCTCCTATACGGCTATGCTGGCAGCCGCGGCATTGGTGCTGGGCCTTCCCCAGACTACGAGCCTCTCCGAATTCCTGGTGAAGTCATGCGCTATTGGAACTGCCTTTACGGTCGCTTCCTTCGGTGGGCTTCAAGTGGGTATCTCTCGCGCCCTTTACGGTGGCTATTTGTCGGCCGGCAAACGATACATTATCGAATTCGTCGGAAGTCTGGTGAACAACGCTGCCCGATTGGCAGCATTGGGGGCCGCATGGGCAGGCACAGAGACCGACCTTTTTTCTATTCCGATGCCCGATTTTCTTGGCTCCGACATTGCGTTTAAATCAGGAGAGATCTACGCGTGGTCGGCACAACTGGCGTGTCTCACCTTGGTTACCATTCCGCTTTGGATTCGCATGAATTATGGGGACGCCTTCGTGGATGAACTTACGGCCTGGGAGTTCGGCGCAAAAAATGATCCCGAGCATAAGTGGAACGGAATGTTCGGTACCGTTCGAAGGTGGTGCGCAGTCGCGGTGGCTAAGATATCGAAGTACTACACTCCGCAGCGGCGGGCCGCGGTGCCGAATTAGCTCCGGTTCCCCCACCGCCGCGAAATGGTAAATAGTTGGCGTCCGTCTTACTTAGCGGCTTCTTTTTTCAACAAAGCTTCCACCGTTTGCTTAGCATGAGTGAACTTGTTGAGAACGATAGAAGCGACTTTTCCATCTCGGTCGATGGCGATAAGAGAAGGGGTCGCGCTACCGAAGTTGTACTTTTCGATGAATTTCTCCTGGGAAGGCCCAAACGGTAAGAAGATTTGTGGCCAAGTGACTTCGGCTTTTGTTACATAACCTTCTAAGTCTTCCAAGTCTTGGTCGACGCTCGCGCCGATAATTACCAGGCCATCCGCTTTATGCTTTTCGTATAGCGCTTTCAAATGAGGCGTCATGGCGCGGCAGGGTGGGCAAGTCGTCGACCAGAGGTCGATGAGCACTACTTTACCTTTAAGCGTTTCATGATTGAGCACTTCGCCCGTAATGGACTTAGCAGAAAGATTTTTAACTGACCCGATCTGCTCTACCTGGCGACGTAGCTCTTCGAACTCCTCTTCATCGGCTTTGAACGTGCGTCGAAGCTCCGATAGGGTCTCAAGGGCCAATTTAGGATCTTTGTCAGCCGCGTTGCGGATAAAGGCCTTTACTAGCTGCGATAGCGTTTGTCCGTTCCCGTAGCCGGTTCCGTAAGCGATCAGCCGCGTTTTCATTGCGTCGGTAGCGCCATGCTTATCCACATCTAACTCAAAGACTAAAGACTCGGCATACCCTGCCGCATCAGTCTTTGGGTGTTTGTCAGACACCGCGGCTGCCACGGCTCTTAAATGCGGAGCAAAGCGTTGTGAATCCAAATAGACGCCATATCCGTAAACGGAGAGAATTAGCTCGAAAGCGCTTTCCTTGGCGGCGGCGGGAGCTGCGGAGTCTTCTAATTTGAGGACTTCTGTCTCTAATTTCTTGGCTAGCTCTTCGAGTTTAGCCGGATCGCCTTTTTCTCGGTTAGCAAGGATGTACTTGTGTGGAAAAGAGTGCGCTTTTTTCACGGGTTGAAGCCACTCTTCATTGCTTGTTTCGGCAAAGCTCGGCACTGAAAACGTAATAGCTAGCAATAGGAATAGGTACTTTGAAACCTGGGACTGCATGGGTAACCTCCAAAAAAATTTCTACTTGAAGTGGGAATAACACACGGTAATCCCCCGAAACATGTGATTTCGCGGTCACGTGCATTCAGTGCGGACTGACCGCAAGCTACCTGAAGTTACGCCACCAAATGACGTAAGACAGGACCCGCGTTACGTAATAGGTCGAATGGGAGCCTACCCCAAACTGGAGCTGCTCGAAGGCCGTCATCATCTTGGCATGGTCGATAAAGTCTTCGCCCACAGGCAATTTTTCGCTCAGCAGCTGGCGAAGAAAGGGGAAGTTTTTTGCGAGTACCTTACGCAAGAATCCGTCGAAGTAGAATTCGTTATGAGTCCGATTTCGAACTTCCTCCGGAACACAGTTCAGTTGGGCCTGCCTTAAGAGATGCTTGTAAGGATGATCGAAATCGTGGATTAGATGCCCACTTACCTTTTCTCGGGCAAATCGAATTAAGCGAGAATCACAGAAGGGATGGACGTACTTAATCTGCATTTTGTCGACATAAGGTCCCATAATGGCGTCGGCATAAGGGAGATAAGAGAAATCGATTTTTCCGAATTCAACAGGTCTGCGATCTAAGTACTTGGAAATCGATCGGTTCATCCAGGGGGTTATCGTGCTTCCTGGAGCCGAAGGGACAACGTCCTCTACGCTAAAAGGATTCAGTTTTAGTTTAGAAAAGGCATTTCTTAGAAACTGACGAATTCGGACTGGCATGGCGACAATCAAAGCTTGCCACATCAGATGGGCAGGGGAGCGTTCCATTGTCTTTCCCATGCCGCGAGCGGTGCTAAAGAATTTTTTCCATCGACCAGTCTTTAGGAGATACGCCAGTACGGCGGTGTCGTGATGAAGGACTGAGTCACTGCCAAATCCTGTGAAAAGGATGCTATTCTCCTCGAAATTTCCTTCGAGAGTAGAGCCAAAAAGTTCGCCCTGCCAAAACATTGGGTTAGGTTCGTTGCGGATGATACGCATCTCTTTAAGGTCGGGAATCTTAATATCTTCTAACGGAACGAGTTTTAAATCGATACCCTTATCCTTCGCGACGATCTCCGCGCACTTTTCGCTATAACGGTGGGACGGTCGTTCGGAGAAAGTATACATCATCGCGGGATGTCCCTTTTTTCTCTGATCAGCAATGATACAATTCACGTAGGAAGAGTCGAGTCCTCCGGAAAGTTCACATCCTACGGGGCCAGGTTGAGATTCCATAGAATCGTTGACGATTGTGTTAATAAGTTTGTGAAGTTGCGGAGCGATATCTGAAATCTGCTGCGCTTCGTCCCAAACGATCTTTTCCACGAGCGGATCGTAGCAATGCGTCGTCGCTTTCCCCCCTTTAATCTCTAGAAAATATCCAGGAGGTAAGCGGCTCACTCCTTTCAAGGGACTTAAGGGCGATTCCCACTGAAGTCCTCGAGATTGGATTAGATATTTTGCAAAGTAGTCCCTATCGAGTTCGGTATCAGCCCCATTTTTGAAATTAATGAGCTGATTAGAAGCCTTTTCACCGGTGAAATAGAGAGGCTGCAGCGAGAATTGAGTTCGCATGGCGTAAACGATATCGGCGATCTCAAGACCTATCGTGAATTGACCTTTGGCAGCCTTCAGCTGATCAATACCGCCCGTCTCATAGGCTTCCAGCACCAATTGGGCGAGGGAGTCAGGCGCCTTATCGGCAGCCGCAACCTTTTTTCCCCTGATCTCATCGATTCTGCCTTCCAGAAAAACCGAGATGCCTTGGGCCGAAGCTCGCCCTACGTACGGACCCTCCCAGAAAAGGCGGAGAGTCGATTTCAATTCAGTTTTTGGCTTTGTCTGGATCACGATCACCTCAAGCAGAAATTTTAGTCAGCAATTTCTTTCCTTCGAGATCGGCAACAATCTCTAAAAGATCGGTGCGAAGTTCCTCGGGAGAGACTTTGTAGATAGAGGCCGCCTTAGTTAGGGTGGCGTCAAAATCTGATTCGACAAGCTCTTTCAATAAGTAGGTCGCGGTATCGTTTAGACCATAAAAATCGCCGGTCTTTTTCGAAAAGAGCACGGTTTGGCCATCAATCTCTTTCAAAGTGATATTAGTAGGCAGTTGATATTTGTTACTCATCGTAAATTTCTCCTATAAGAAAGCGGGAACTGGTTCGTTCCTATCTTCTCTTTTGATTGCCCACATTTGTGAATACGAGCCCTCTTTGTTAACGAGTTCGGCGTGGGACCCGTACTCGGTAATTCTGCCCTTTTCTAAAACCACGATGCGATCGCAAAGGGTCAGCGTGTGCAAGCGATGCGCGGAGACAATGATGGTTCGGTTCTTTCGGATCTTGTGAAAAGAGCGTTGAACTTCCATTTCACTCACCGCATCAAGCGCGCTAGTAGGCTCATCAAAGAGAAGCAGTCGCGGATTCCAATAGAGCGCTCGAGCTAAAGCGATTCTTTGCTTTTGCCCTACGGAAAGAGACACATCGTTCTCCCCTAGTTGGGTTTGAAGAGAATGGGTGAGTGCCCGGACAAATTCAGTTGCATTAACCATCTCAAGACATTCCCAAACACGATCACTATCGGCAAAGCTGTCTCCAATCGCGACATTTTCTAAAACGCTGCCTTCGAAAAGATGGCTTTCCTGTTCTACGACGCCGATCCAGCTTCTTAGTTTATCTAAGGGGATTTCTTTAAGCTTACGGCCGTCTAAAAGGAGTTGCCCTGAGGAGATGTCGTAAAGGCGCATCAACAGCGAGAGCAGGGTCGTTTTCCCCGAACCACTTGCGCCGGTAAGGCCAATCCATTCTCCCGGTTTGATGTCGAGAGTCAGATTGTGCAGCACCTGTGTTTCGGGAGTATAGCCAAAATTCACATCTTGAAACGAAACCGAGACGGGTCTTACCAATTCTCCGGTTCGCTTTCGCTCGATGAGTGCGTCGGTTTCAGGGATGTCAGCCCAAACCTCCTTTAGACTCTTAATTGAGCGTACCGCCTTCTGATAGAAAGTAGAGAACGAGATAATGCGAAGCATAGGGTCAAAGCCAATGGTGATGGTGCTACTCACTGCAAGCAACGTTCCCAGCGACATCCCTCCACGATTCACTTCAGGCAATTTCCAGGCAAAGAAGAGAAGCGGAATAACTCTTCTCACCATATCGAAAAAAGAAGTGAGTGAGCTCCCCAGGAAATCCGCTTTGCGCATATCCTCCACGGAGCGCGAAAAGGGAACAGCCCATCGCTCAGTCGACCAACGTGCCAATTGAAACGTTCTCACCTGTAAGGAATTGCGAAGCGATTCGACCAAGCGATTTTCGGCCACACATCGTTCTTTGAAAGAGTTGTCGATCGCTCGGAATAATATTTTTCCGATCATCTTCATCGAGATGCCCATTACCAGGAGCAAGACTACGTAAAGTGCGGCAGAAGGAGCATCATAGAAAATAAGTAGCCCACAATAACCAAAGATGAGGAAAAGATCGAAAAAGGCTTGGCTTCCCGCCAGTCCCACAGCCCATTTTAAGTCATAGACCTGTTGCAGCACCGTAATCCACTCGCCTTGGGGTTTTCGCCGCAAGGTGCTTAGCGGAACGGTGAGGAGTTTATCTACGACAGACGATGATATTTCGTTTTCAAAATTGGCGGAGACTTTGGCTACCGTCCAGTCTCTTAGGACTGTGGCGGCAAAACCAAGAACGGCGGCCGCTGCCACTAGGGCATAAAGATAGAATTGATTTTCCCATTTCACACCAGGAGCAATTCCTTCGACGACTGATTTTAAAAGGATGGGGAAGGAGAGGGCGACCGCATTGACCGCAATGCCGAGAACGAAGAGCCAAATGAGGCTATACAGGTATCGCCCAACCACTTGCGAGAGAAATGAAGTTTTAGAATTCATCAGTGATAAAAACAGGAAGGGGCCTTCCCGAAAGTCGGCCCCTTCTCAGAAGACTACTAGCGACGGTTATAACACTTGTCGCATAGGTAGCAATCGCCGCCCTTGATCAAGAGGACGTTGCCGATTTTTACTGCAGTGGGTTTATTGTACGTCATGGTTTACTCCTTAGTAACGCTCCGAGAATCTCGGAGCGAAATTTGACCAGTTCGCGAACTATTCGCGTTTCTCGTCAATTCGTTGAATCCTATTTAGTTCGGTTGCACCCACACGGGTGGGGAAAGGATCCGTTAGAAACTTTGGGGATTCTGAAGAGCGAATAAGACGAAGTACCTCTTTGCCCTTACTTTTCCCTTCGCGGTCGCTTTCCGTTAATTTGATAGACGATTTCGATTTGAGAACCACTCCGTCCTTTATGGTGATTGACCATTCGATCATTTCAATATTTTCCCGCAGCTGATGGGCTTGGGCTCCTCCGACGATATTTTGCGGAATCATATCGACCGCTAAAGTTCCCGAATAGGTTTTCTCTTCGGGTAATATCGGTATACCGGTAATGGGAAGTGCGCCGCTTAGACTGCTGTCGCGAACTTGACCACCAGGTCCTCGGTGGATTTCAAGCGTGGTAAATTCCTCGATCGGAGTTCCTTTGCCTTCTTCCTCGAGGTACGATTTTTTTATGATGTGATATCGAGGATTGGCGACCGGGCTAAAATCGTTGGTCGAGAGCGTAGAATAGTAAATTAACCATAGCGAAGTGAGATCTTTCTTAATCTTCCCCGTTACCAGCGTGATTCTAATTTGCGCCGTCTCGTAGTTATTCTCTCCGGCTTCATCGGTTTCATTGGTATCGTCATTGCCGCGCGACCAGAGATTCCAAATTTCCTCTTTGTTGGACAAGTCTTGGATGGGAACGACATCGCCAAATGACTGCAACGATCC